>JAUPUP010000229.1 GCA_030917485.1 Pseudomonadota bacterium | reverse complement strand
AGCTCCTCCCCTTTTGGGAAAAATAATAGCACTTTCAGGAATAATTTGATTTTTATTGATTTCTCTACTATTTACAAATCTGCTTGAAGTATTAATTTCAACTTCATTCCCTGTTAAATTCATATCAGCAATTTTTATATAAATAACATCACCATAAGTTCTTTCAAGAATTGATTCTACCGTAGTACCACTTTTTAACTCGCAAACCTCTTTAATATGCTGTTCATTCCAATCATCACTTTTATTTTTAAAGATATCTTGTAAATAACTCTCAAAAAGTTCTTTTGCATTCTTAAGATTTTGCTCAACATTAGCTTTTGCTTTGTCTATAGCAGAAAATACCCGATTTAAAACCATTACAATATGTTGCTGTTCTGGTAGTGATGTTGGAAAATATATTTTAATTTCTTTTAATTTTGCTTTATTTAATGTTTTCCCCTTAATTTTTACATCACCTTCAACAGCCTTATCCCAATCAAAAAAATATAAATAGTAATACAAAAAGTATTTATCAATTTGATTCTTATTTTTTATATTTAAAGCTGCAATAGCCTCATTAGTAAATAAATCACAACCTGCAAAAGCTAATCTACCTAATGTCAGTTTAAAACTTAGCAATATTGTTCCTTGCTTAACAATTTTCGATGACTTCGCTGTTTTATCAGTAATATATTCTTTGCTATCAGATACAACATTATCATCCGTATTTAATAAATCAGCTATTGAAAGCCATACATTCTTTGTATATTTTCCGACATCCCAAAATGTCCGATTGCCCCTATATGGTGTCTTCCCAAGCTCTATCTCACAAACCTCACACAATTTTTTTACTTCCCAATCTTGCTTCACTCTAGGCTTAATTTCATAAAACACTTTCCCCACTCGATCTATATGCTCTTTTAGTTTATCATTGTCAATATCATCGTATATAGATAAATCAACGGTATACGGTAACAACAATTCATCTAAATCATCAAAAATTTTCATTAATAATTTATAATCTAAGGCATCACCTAATAAGGTAATATCAATGTCTGAACCTTTTTTATAGTTTCCTTTTGCCCTAGAACCATAAATAACTGCCTTATCAATTTGTTTATATTGTTTAAATACAGTATTTATCCTATTAACTACGTCCTCAGATAATCCAAACAGCATTACAGGCACCTTTTATTCTTGTTCATATAATAGGGTAAATTTTTTAGCCAACTTACTAAATTGAACATAATAACTTTCAACAATATCCTGAAATACAGCCTCAGCAAGGTCTTGGTTATATGTGTGAGACGTTAAATTACGCGACTTAATCATATCCATCCAGATTTCACCATCATCTATTAAATCACGCTTAAATGCCTCCCTGGTAGTATCTTTTGAAGCTATAAGCCCAACCATACCTAAATCTGTAAGATAATCTTTAAGTAAATTCCAGGCTAATTCATGAGTATACTCAAACCCCTGAATAACTCCCTGCTGCTCTAGTTTTGAAAGCGTCTTGGTTTGAGCTAACTCAACTGCCTCAGTTAAAGACTGATAAGCACTGATAAAATTATTAAACCTTTGCTTCCACCGAATATCAATATTCATTATAAACCTTTTTGATCAATAAAAATTTAATTTGAATTTAGTTTAAAAATTTCACTAAATCCTTCAGTAACTGTTAGCCAGTTATTATGATTAACAGCTAATTCTTCATAGATTACTTTTGCAGTATAACAAACACGACCAAAATCTGTCAATTCACAAATTTGATTAATGCAATCTTGGTTTTTCTCATATTTTTTGCCACCCGATAATTTCAAATTCTTATTTAGCATACCTTCAATTTCATCATAATTACTAAATTCTCTAATAATTTTCTCAAAATTAAATAACCATATAATTTCAAAACATGGATTTGAAATTATTCTTATCAAAACCCCTTGGTTTTTATTAATAAGCCTGTTAGCTTCCCGCAGTTGCTCTTTAGTATTAGACTTACTGTCTCTATCAAACACACAGTAAATTTTATCCCATTTAGAAATATAACAGTTAATCGCCAATTTAACCAATTTTAAGGCATTAGAATAAGAATTTTTTACTGCTTTTACCTTATATTTTATTGTGTCTAATTGCTGCTCTAAATACCACACCTCTGTAGAACCTTCACATAAAACCAAAAGCCTGGAATATTGCTCATACTGCTTGCTTTCTCTCTTCCTGACCATTATTTATCTCCGCTCAAATTTAATGAATGAAAATATGGAATAGCGCCAAATTTACCAGTCATATATTTAACCTGAATATTATCCAATTCTTTTAAATCAGTAAAATCAGCCAAAGAATAAAGCTCGGTAGCTTGGCTCTCATTTTTTGCCGCAAAATAAATCTGATCACGTTCAAATATATCATCACTTAATAACACAGGATTATGTGTAGTAAATATTAACTGTGCTTTACTATCAGAACGATGTACTGCCCGTATAATTTCTTCAATCAATAACGGATGAAAATGCGTTTCAAGTTCATCTACAATCAGAATACCGTTAAATTGAATTATAAAATCTATCAAGGCAAAATAATTATAAAATTTTACCGTGCCATCAGATTCATCATTTTGAAAATCTAATTCACATTCTTTGCCCTCTATATTATATTTAGATAATAATTTTCTAACACCACCATATATATCTCCAGCTTGCGGATCTTCATTATTATATATAACTTTTAAATTATTAACTTTTACACCAATTCCATTAAGTGCTTTCACAACATCAATTTCTTTATGGTTGCGTTCAAAATAATTAGCTGCAAAATTTAAATCAGAGTAAGCACTATAGGGTTTTCCCACATAATCATAGGGGTTTTGGCGAATAAGAACGTTCTGAATGCTATTTTTTATATTTTCAAGTTGTTTGCAATTGTTTTCAACCAACTGACGCAAAAATAATCTTTTTGAAGTGGTAGATAATTGAATTTGTTTTAGTAACCCTTCGGCAACCTCTAATTGTTCATCGCTTAAAATTAATTTATATGCTAATTCAGGTATTAGGTACTCGTACTTATCTTCAATCAATCGCCTTGAAAAAATTTGCCGTTCTGTTTCATCAAGTAATTCTTCTAAATAAATATTCTCATTATCATAACTTAATGTGTAATTATATATTTGTTCTGATACAGAAAAATCAATACTTATTGTTGTTGGTTTTTGATTCTTAAAAAATGGACTATAGACTACAGCAGAATTTGACGAGTTGATATCGTTCCGTAATATATCAATCAATGCATACACAGCTTTAATAATATTAGACTTACCACTTGCATTAGCACCATAAATAACCGTAGATTTTCTAACCCACAAGTCACCCACCTTGACCGCATTAACTTCGCTCTCATCACTGTCACTACTAGCATTGCTGGCAATTAACGACAAAGTCTGCGATTCATTATATGACCGAAAATTTTCAATAGTAATATTTAATAGCATCTTGCCTCTTTCAAAAAAATCATAACAAGCTCTCAATCGAATTGAGTATTTCAGCGCTTTCTTTATCCAACCGCTTAATTTCTGCCAGAATTTCCTGCGGTGGGCGTAAATTATCTTCTTGCTTTTTATTAGGGTTTTTAGCGCTTAAATCAAACGTGGTAGTACTAATATCTTTTATATCAACACTCCAGGAATTCTGACTATCAGCCTGTGTTTTTTGTAGTTCCACAAAATCCGCCAAGTCATTTTCATTTAACGGATTAGTCTTGCCCAGATTACGCTCAAGGTTTAACTGATAAAACCATATTTTCCGAGTAGGCACTCCTTTTTCAAAAAACAATACTACCGTTTTAACTCCTGCTCCAGTAAAAGTTCCACCAGGCAAATCCAGTATGCTATGTAAATTACAACTTTCTAAAAGCAGCTTGCGCAAGCTCACTGATGCGTTATCCGTATTACTTAAAAAAGTATTTTTAATCACCACACCAGCCCTACCTCCAGCTTTGAGTATTTTAATAAAATGCTGTAAAAATAAAAAGGCGGTCTCACCAGTTTTAATCGGAAAATTCTGTTGAACTTCAACACGTTCTTTACCGCCAAAAGGAGGATTAGCTAATACTATATCATACCGATCTTTTTCTTGAATATCAGCTATATTTTCAGCTAGAGTATTAGTGTGAATTATGTTTGGCGCCTCTATTCCATGTAAAATCATGTTCATTATACTGATAATGTAAGCTAATGGCTTTTTTTCTTTTCCATAAAAAGTAGTTTTTTGCAAAGTCTCAACATCAGCAGTAGTTAAACCACCGTTATAGTCTTTACTTTGTTTTAAATACTCAAAAGCTTCCACTAAAAATCCGGCTGAACCAACTGCACCGTCATATATTTTATTACCTATTTGCGGCGCTACCAATTTTATAATGGTTTTAATCAATGGACGCGGAGTGTAATACTCACCTCCATTACGCCCAGCATTACCCATGTTTTTAATTTTATCTTCATAAAGGTGGCTCATTTCGTGTTTTTCAGCATGAGTACGAAAACGAAGTTTATCAATCATATTAATTACTTCACGTAAATTATAGCCGCTTTGTATCTTATTTTTTAATTCCGTAAAAACCTCGCCGATTTTATATTCAATGGTATCAGCACTTGCTGCCACAGCTTTAAATTTTCTAAAATAAGGAAATAATTTATGATCAACAAAATCTTTAAGATCATCTCCAACTAATGCTTTATGGTGATCCAATTTTCCAGCAGCAGTAGTTTTAGGTACAGCCCAAACTGACCATTGATATTCTATATCAATGATACCAATGTAACTATCGCCACGTAGCTCAGATGCAGTTTGCTTATCTCTTTCTAAATCATCCAGATATTTTAGAAATAAAATCCAAGAAGTTTGCTCTACATAGTCTAGTTCACTACTACAGCCAGCGTCCTTATGTAGTATATCATCTATATTTTTAAATATTTGTTCAAACATAGCTCTCTTTTCTTTGTATTATAGTTCTCTCTTCATCATTGAAACAGCTTTGTTGGTCACAATAGTTGATTGCAATGGAGTTATTTTGTTATGGTTAGAAGGTTTTATTATAGTATCAAAACTAATTTTACCAATTAAAGTATAGAGTGTATTTAATTTACTGATACTCCAACTATTAAACTGTGAATCTGCTATTAACTTCGGAGCTTTAAAATTATAATAATTCTTCTCATAGGCATAAGCATACCCTAATAAGGCACTTTCAGCATATTTACTGCCTAAAATATCCAACCCAACTGGTAATCCGTGATATTGAGCCACCGGAAGTGTTATTTCTGGTAATCCACTGTTAGAAGCAATTACAGATTGAAGATTAATATTTTCTGCACCGTAACTAGCTATCCCCATCTTGCCACTTGGTAGAATCAATCCATCCAAGCCATACTGCTGCATAATAGTTGATATATAAACTTGATTTCGGGAGATATTATAAACTACTTGCTTATATTCTGGACTATTCGTGGATTTTATATGATCAATAAATTTTAAGCACTGTTTTGACATACCAAATACACGGCTATTTCCATTACAAATCTCTCTCAATTGGCTAATAGAGCTAATATTGTTTGCCAAATATAAATTTACTTCATCAACCGTCCCGGCCATATTATTTTTACGTTCTAAATTATAGCCGGGTAAATCAAGCTCTATGATAGTTGCACCCTGCTTTTGCAAATTTAATTTAACATTATTGTATATTAAAGCAACTGGTTTTGGCATACCATCCCAAAGTGATTTTCCAGCTACGCTTTTAATAACAGCAAAATGCTTGCCAGATAAACTACTTTCCTTTAAACTATGCGAATAATAATCAACCTTTAAGCCAACCATCACCGCCAATAGCTTAGCTAAATCATTCACATTTCCTGCCATAGGTCCCGCAGTACCATCCAAATTTCCAGCAGGAAAAATTCCAGCATGACTAATTAAGCCATAAGTAGGCCTTAAACCATAAATCCCATTATATGCAGCCGGAATCCTGACTGAACCGCTATTATCCGACCCAATTGCCAGCGGAGCAAATCCAGATGCTACACTTACCGCGCTGCCGCTGCTTGATCCACCCGGATTATAAGAAGTAATATATGCGTTCCCAACACGCCCACTTAAACTGCTTATTCCATAAAGACCAGACGCCATTTCATCCATAGCGCTTTTTGCTATGATAATTCCCCCTTTAGATTTAATGTTATGAACAATTGCAGAATCTGTTAATGGATAAGTTCCAAGCAAAGAAAGACTGCCGCTGGAAGTACGCAATCCCATAACATCAATATTATCTTTAACTATAACCGGAATACAAAATAAATCACCAGCTCGAATTTTGTTAGCTTGGAACTTCGTGTCCAACTGCGCAGCCTCAATTAAAGCTTGCGAATTTAACTGTGTAATTGCATTTATGGGAGCCAAACTATTATTCGTAGTTAAATTATAAAGTTTGATACGATTCATATACCCAGCAATAAGTTGTTGGCAACTAAATTTTCGCTGAAATAATGCAGCCTGAATTTGGGATAAATCAGGATAAGCAGATAAAAAATCATCAATATTATCTGTACTAGTTATATTGGCAGCACTAACTATATTGGCAGCATTAGCTACAGGAATATTAACAAAATATGCGGATATAAATGCAACCCATGTAAAAATCACACCAACCATAAAAATTATTTTAGTTAAATACTTTGTTTGTTTGAGAACGGATACTGACATCATTTGACCTTATTATAAACTCAGCGCTACTATTATTTATACAAATTTTTAGGCATAAATATAACAATTACTAACCAATTTCCATTTATTTAAAATTCCTGATACGCTCTCAAAATCAAACATTTTATTTTTTAGTAATTGCACCTGATACTTGCTGGGCAAATGTTTAGCATATTTGGAAAAATTTAATATTGTTGGACGCTTAAGCAGTAATTCAGCTAAATGAAGATCTATTTGTGGTAATAATTCAGACATTTTATGCCACTCCTCCAAAATTTCATCCATTACTGCCGCACCATTAGCTTGCAAACTTAAACAACTCATTGATTCATCAAGGCTACAAGAATAACCGCATAATTCAAACAGTAAATGTAAAGTATTATTTTCTAAAGTACCAGCAAAAGTATAAAAATCAACCCGCGTATTTCCAACACTTACGTTCTTAACACTTGTGTTCTTAACGCTTGTATTTTCAATACCTGTATTTTCAATACCTGTATTTTCAACACTTCTGTTTTCACTATTGGTTTTATCCATTATTTTATTAATTAGTATCGGCCTATAAATATCAAAGTCTTTAATTTTGAATATGCTAAACTTTTTCCGCATAACCTTAATTTCATCTAAACACACTGGATTTAAAAAATCATATTCCTCTTGAGTAAATAATATTTCTAACATTTTGCGTCTAATTTGAGGATGAACTATAGCACTGCCCTTACCAACAAAAACCGGTGGTTTACCATCTAATGCCCGGATCACTTCAATTCTCTTGGCTTTATCATCAATAGATTTTATCTTCCAGATTTTAGCTGCTAAAAATATATTTTCCCCATCTGTTATTTGAATGGTGCGCGGAATTTGCCCAATAACATTTCCACCATGGGAGACTTTATAATCATCTTCAAGCTGAAATACACTATAAAAATCCATATTATTAACGATTTTCTCACCATTTAACCCAATAATAACTTCATCCTGAATTTTTTCTAATAAATCATTATGGATCAAATGCTCAATTATTTCATATATAACTTTTTCATCAATATCTTCAAAAGCATGATTTGCCTTAAGCTGCTGTAATAAATGCACTAATTTAATTCCAGAGTGAGACTTAGTAATTGACAAAGCCTGATGTAACAATATATCGTAAGGTTTTCTATTGCCTGTTGGCAGCATTGGCGGTTCAATAAAACCCTCTTTAAATAATAACCAACAGGCTAAAGATTGCAACAATTGCCAAAAATTAGTAGCATACAAGTATAAATTACTCGGAATACCATCTTGGCGACCACTCCTCCCAACTCGTTGAATCAAAGAAGCGATACTATTGGTGGAATTAATTTGAAATACAGCATCAACCGAACCAATATCTATTCCCAGTTCAAGCGTAGAAGTACAAGTAATGCAGAAATTCTGTCGTATATTCGATTTAGCAAAATTTTCTACATATTGGCGAATATCTTTATTTAAAGATGAATGATGAGTAAAGTAATTACTATGTCCTGAGCATTTATCAGAGATTTTTCTTAATTTTACAGCAATTTCTTCAGCATGAGCACGAGAATTGGGGAAAATTAACGCCTTTTTATCCTTAGTTGCCACGTACAATTCTTTAAATAATTTAGGCGATAGTCCCCCGGTCTCTTGAAGAGTACGGCTTTCTACTCCATTCTGAGCATATTCTTGATTATCAGTAAACCGATAAAATTTAGCATTAATCTCTTTAGCTGTTTTATCAAGCAACACCCGAGTGTTGTCTTTATTTCCAGTAAATTTCTTAGCGCACTCATAGTCACCTAAAGTAGCTGATAAACCTATGATTTTTATATTTTTTTTATTCACATTTTGAATACGAGAAATAATAGATTGAAGTTGAATGCCCCGATCTGTACCAACAAAAGAGTGAATTTCATCAATTACAATATATTCAAGGTTAAAAAACAGATGCTTTACTTGATATAATTTATTAACCAGCATTGCCTCAAGAGACTCTGGGGTTATCAAAACTATGCCTTTGGGCTGCTTAATTAATAGTTTTTTACTAGTAATATTTGCCTCACCATGCCATTTAGTGACATTAACATCTAGATATTTACATAATTCTTCAATTCTACTAAACTGATCATTTATTAAAGCAATCAAAGGTGAAATGTAGAGTACTCTAACCCCATCCTCGCTAAAATCAACTTTAGTTAAAATAGGTAAAAATGCAGCCTCAGTTTTGCCTGAAGCGGTGCGTGATGCTAAAATATAATTATTATCAGTAGTAATAATCTTTATGATAGCTGCACTTTGAATAGGTCGCAAGGTATCCCAGCGCTTATCCCATATATATCTACATATCGGCTCTGAAAGCAATGAGTACGCGGATGTAACTGCAGATGTAGTCGTATTCATTTAATTACTTCTACAACTCTTCGACTTCGCCAATACTCAAATTCTCACTGACACCTGAATTCCGCTCATCTCTAATTTGAATATCTTTAAAAATATTATTTTTATCCAATTGCGAATTTTGGCGCAATAAACTCAGAACATTTAAAAAATCACGGATTATTTCACGTGGCATAAGAAAATCTTTAGCGCCTGGTTTATTAAACATAACCTCCATAAATTGATGAACTTCTGCCTCAGAAAAATCAATTGTAACTTTATAGTTCAAATCAAAGATTGCCTTTAATTTGGTAAGCAGTACAAAAATCTGGTTATGATTAAGCGGTAAAAGTTTTATAACCGGTTGGGCAAAATCCCTAACCTCACTGGTTTCAAATTTATTTGATTCAAGCCTTGATTTTAATGCTGCATAACTAAATAATCCGCGCCGTTCATTTTCAAGGGTTTCTACTGTACCAGCAAAATTAATAAAAAAATTACTTATCCGCCCCTGCAAACAATCATTATAAATAGATAAAATTTTTTCATAGTTTTTCTCACGCATTACAGAAGTACTAATTTTATATAAATTAATTGCTTCATCCAGATTTATCATAAAACCACTATAACCCATATTTACAAAAAAACGACAAAATGTTTTTAACATATCATAATAGTTCTGATCATTAATTATTTCCCGCACTCCCAAATCTTGCCGTGCCTCAGTTTTAGTGCTATAACACCCTTTAAGCCATTTTAGAGCATTTCGACGCTGTTGTTCATTTCCAGAAATAAATCCCTCATAATACTTGAGAACTACCACCCCAAAATCAAAACCGCCCACATCAGTTAATTCATTAATAGACTTCATAATATTAGCTTGAACTAATTTTATATGTTCGGTACTACGGATATCTACAATATTTATACCATGTTGATTAGCCGTATTAGTTAAAATTTGCTCTATCCATTTTTCTAATAGAGTCTCTAACGCACCGCCTTCAGGTTTAGTTTGGATTGCCAAATTATCTATAATAGCAGTAAATAAAGCAACCCCCTTCCCATCATTGGCATACAAGCGGTTATCTGGAGTAAAATCAGCATTGGCTACAACAAATTTTTGTTTCATAGCTACCGTATTTAATAAATGCAGCATAAATGACTTACCAGAACCAAAATCTCCAATCCAAAACTTAACCATGCTATGACCATTTTTTACATCATTTAAAGCCTGAATAAATGCCGTTATTTCTCCATCTCTTCCAACCGTAATATGTTGTACACCAATTTTAGGCACCACACCACCTTGTAAAGAATTTATAATTGCAGTGGCTTCTTTTGGCTTAATATTATCAATCATTATTCCCAAATCCTTTCATAATAATCCCGGTTAATTTGATAACTTTCATCAATTTGTTCTATCAATACATCATCCAATAAGTCATAATACATTTCGTTAATCTTATCTACTGTTGAATTTTTAAAAACATTGTTTTTTGCCATGAATTGATCTACTGCAGTTAATGACAAACTAAAATCATTCTTGGCAAATAATTTAATAAACTCTAATTGTAGCGTATCTAGCTTAGATTTTTTGTTATCTTCATATTCATCAATTTTGCTATCTTCACTATTTGATTTTAAAATATTGTGCGCCGATTGTCCGATAATCATATTATCAACAAAAACACTCTCAGATGCT
>JAUPUP010000228.1 GCA_030917485.1 Pseudomonadota bacterium | reverse complement strand
GTGCTGTCCCCGGCACAAATGAACAATGGGGGTTTGGGGGATTTATATCCAAAATTTGAAATTTAACTGATTCGGGGCTGGAATTTATTAATTTTATAAATAAATTTCCCAAATTTAGACAAAAAATTGAAATAAATTAGTTTATGAAATATGCAGGTTAGAGCGGCTAGTTAGCTCAGTTAGGGAAATGGCTAAAAAGAAAACTTATCAATTGATGGCTGATGTTCTTTCAGACGAGCGTAAGCGACTACTAGATAACCTACTAATGCTGGATAAATCAAAGGGTAAAACATTATTAACTTGGCTAAAGCAACGGGCTGTATCATCATCGCCAGAAGCTATTTGTATTACCCTTGAGAAAATTATTTACCTAGAAAGTGCTGGTGTCAACAAATGGGATTTAACAAGACTTAGTACTAATCGGCTAAAGCTATTGAGTAGGCTTGGGCAAACTTCAACAAACCAAGCACTACAGCGTTCAGTGCCAGAAAAACGCTATCCTGTTTTAGTTGCGTTTATGTTTCAGGCGTTAGAAGAATTGATTGACGAAGCAATAGAACTATTTGATCAATCAATAACTCAAGCTTATAGCCGAGCAAAAAACAGTTTAAAATCTCATCAAGAAAAAGTGCAAGAAAGTATAAATGAAAAGGTCCGTATTTTAAAAACCATCGGAGCAATCATATTAGATGAAAATATTGCAGATCCAGAGTTAAGGAAAGAGTTGTATGGGAAAATACCATTAGATAAATTACGGCTTGCTATTGATGACTGTGGTAAATTAATGCGCCCAGAAAATGACAAAGGACTTGATTACTTTGCCAATCGATTTAGCTATTTACGACAATATACGCCAACTTTTTTACAGCAGATACAATTTAAATCATCCCAAGCGGACGAACCGGTAATAAAAGCCATTGAAATTATCAAGGAGATGAACCAATCTGCAACAAGGAAAGTTCCGGCTAACGCCCCAACAGACTTCGTGAATAGCTCATGGCAACAATATGTATTTAATAATGATAAGATTGAACGCCAATATTATGAGTTGTGTACTCTTTGGGAGTTAAGAAATTGCCTGCGCTCCGGTGATGTTTGGGTTGATGGTGGCAGACGTTATAACAATCCTGAGCATTATCTAATCCCTAAATCAATATGGCCAGAAATGAAAGATGACGCTTGTAACATACTGCAAATTTCTGCTGGTGGAACGAATTTATTAAATGACCGACAAGCAGAGCTAAAGTCTCTGTTTACTCAACTTGATTCTCAAATTATCAATGACCCAAACATTAAGATTGTTGATAAGCAATTAGTTATTACACCGTTGGATGGTGCAGATGAACCAGAAAGTTTAAAAGAATTACGTCAACTAATTTCAGAGCGATTACCTAAAGTAGGATTGACTGATATAGTCATGGAAGTAGATAGTTGGCTTGGGATCTCTGAATGTTTTTATCATGCAGGCAATCAGACTACTAATAAAGAAGAGTTTCCAACTTATCTTTATGCCGCACTTTTAAGCGAAGCAACCAATTTAGGACCAGTGGCAATGGCTGACGCTTCAGAACTTGATTATGAACGGATTATTTGGTATAAGAATTGGTATATCCGTGATGATACTATTCAAGCGGTGAGGACGAAGCTAGTTAATTTTCAGCACGAGCAAATTTTAGCGCAGCATTTTGGTGACGGAACATTTTCGTCGTCTGATGGTCGACGGGTTCCAGTTGCGGTTAAAACTAGAACAGCCAAGGCTTTTGTTAAGTATTTTGCATATGAAACAGGATTAAATTTTTATTCTTGGACATCAGATCAATTCTCACAGTATGGTTGTAAAATTACTTCACCGACAATGCGCGAGGCAACATTAGTATTGGATGCTATTTTAGATAATGAGACCGAACTAAATATTGAACGGCATACTACGGATACGGCTGGTTATACTGAAATAATTTTTGCATTATTTGACCTTTTAGGGCTTCAATTTGATCCACGGATTCGAAATCTTGGGGATCAAAGAATTTATTATATTGGCGATAAACCAAAGCTAGTAAATATTAATGAATTACTTGATGACGGCATAAATACAAAGCTTATTGATGAAAATTTAGATGATATGCTTCGACTAGTGGCATCACTAAAAAAGGGGTGGGTTAGTGCGTCATTATTCATTAGTAAGTTACAAGCCATGCCAAGAAAAAGTACCTTGGCCAAAGCGTTACAAGAGTATGGTAAAATCCCAAAAACCATCTCAATACTTCGGTATGCACTCAGTGAGCAACATCGTATGGAAATTACCACTCAGCTAAATAAAGGTGAAGCAATTCATGATTTGCAGCAATTTCTACACTTAGGTAGAGAGGGGCGTATCTATGCTCGGCAGCCAGGAGAGCAAGAAACGCATTTTGGATGTTTGAATTTATTGATAAACATGGTAATTGTGTGGAATACGGTTTACATGGCTGAAATAATAGCACAGTTACAAAGTGAAGGTAGGGTAATTAATGATAATGATCTCAAAAGGTTATCGCCAGCTAGAAGAGGTCATATTAACCCTTATGGCAACTATAAATTTAAGATTGATGAATCACTATTGGAGAGTGGCAGAAATTTTGTGTAAATGCATTTTACTTACCCCTTATTAATTTCTGAAATGTCTAAATCAAATTTTATAATAAATTGATTCAGTGCCATTTCCCAATCTCTAATGGGCATT
>JAUPUP010000023.1 GCA_030917485.1 Pseudomonadota bacterium | reverse complement strand
TCCCGCAGGTAAAACTATTATCAGATACACAAGCTGCAAAATTGGTTGCAACTATTGATATTGGGCAGGTTATCCAGAATAAAGAGAATTTATTTTTTATGGGGGGTCTAGGAGTGCTAAAACATATTTAGCCATAGCATTGGCATATCAAGCATTGGAGTTAGGTAAGAAAGTAAAGTTTTATACTTTGGCTGATTTATCCAGGCATTTATTGCAAGCTCAAGAACATAAGTATGAAATGCGGTTAATGTTAAGTTTACAAAAATTTGACGTATTAGTAATTGATGAGTTGGGATATCTTCCGATAGACAAGAAGGCAAGTACCCTGTTATTTGAGTTATTTGCTAAACTACATTAGTAAACCAGTTTACTAATTACAACCCATCTAAAATTTGATGAATGGGCTGATATGTTTGGTGATTTAAAATTAACTAAGGTAGTTATAGATAGATTAACGCATCACTGCCATATTATAGAAACCGGCAATTATAGTTACAGAATTAAAAGGAGTGAAGAAATGATAAACTAACTATTTGAATATGTTGTTATAGCCTACCGCCTCGCCTTCGCTCGTTGGTGCCTACCTTGCGCCACTTCGTTGGGCTCAGGCAGGTCGCTTTAGAGCAACAAAAATAAAAAAATGTATTTTGTAAAATCTGTAAAATAAAATTTTGCAAAATTAGTTGGCAATTATGGTAATAAATTTGACAATTTAAAGTCATTAAATTTAGTTAGGATGGGGGTCAATTTTAAATTACAAATAGGGGTCAAAAGTTGATTACAATTAACAAGTAACGATACCAAGCAGACCTTTAATATACAAATTTAAAGAAAGAATGTACTTGTTTTATCCTACATTCCACCAAAATAATAAATATTATTCCGAACAAGTATGATTAGAATCTCTTAATTAAATTAATGAAATAACCCATTGTGATGTATAATTGCTATAGTTATTAAATTTAAGGTAGGCAATGCTATGATTTACGAAGTAAATGTTAATGAGCTTGGTGATACAACTAATAGTTATCTAAATAGAGTGCGGTATGGTCATAATACTTGTGTTATTAAGCAAGGAACTGAAGAGGTTGGAGCTATTATCAACATTGAGCTTTTCAATCGCTTGAAACGGTTAGAATCTGATTTTAAAGATGTTCGTAATCAAATGATGAAATTTGGTCAAACCATGACTGATGAGGAAGCGGATAAATTAGCCAATGAAGCCGTAGAGTTTGCTAGAAAGCATAAATAGTGTTAGTTGTTATTGATACTAATATATTTATTTCTGCATTATTGAAACCAATGAGCAACCCTGGAATTATTGTAGAGAATGTATTTAATAATAATTTAACACTTGCATTATCAAACACGCAATTTAACGAGATAAAAAATACCTTTAGTTATCCCAAAATTAGGAAAGCTCTTAAATTTACTCCAGATGAACTTGCATTACATATTAGCGAATTAAAAACGTTAGGAGTAACTATTGACATTGCAGAGGTTAATATAACAATAGAGAGTCGGGATGAGGATGATAATTACCTATTAGCTACTTTACTTGCCAGTAAGGCAACTCATTTAATAACTGGGGATAAAGATTTACTTTGTTTGGCAGATAATTATCCTGTTATCACTCCAGCAGATTTTGTTGAGAAATACCTACCTTTTTAAACTCTCAATCACCCGATAAATTAACTAATTTTTAAAAAATACACCTGATTTTACACCTTATTCTATACAACACACCATAAAACACCAGTATTATCAACATATTTGAGAATTACTAAATGTTTTGTATCGTAAAGTATATATTTATTCGAAATAATTTATGGTGGATAAATGTTAATGTTGCGTGTAAGTGCTTGAATATCTTCTAAAGCTAAAGAACCATGAACTTAAATTATTTTGCTCAATGCGTTGGTGCATAAGGATAGTTAAAATCAAAAAGGCAAATATAGTATCGTTGCGACTGGGTAAGTTGTTTAGCCATTTCATAGTCCTTATTAAATTAGTTACTTAACAAGGAATTATAAACTAAATACTTACCCTTTTTCTTGTCTAACCATTACTGTCGCGCTCCGCTTGCCTCCTCAAAAAATAAACAAAATAAATTTTATTTATTTTTTCGAGGTCTATTTTTACCCATCTATTTTTTGTTGCGTTTCATATTTGAATTTGCGGTTTACTAAGCAAGGATCATGCACAAGTTTGTGCTGCCATGGGTGGGATTGATATTACTAGTAAAATTACTATTACTAAAGTCGGCATTCATGTGAAAAACTTTGTTGTGTGTGAAACACCAGCATCATTAAGTTTAATTACCAGCCGGCTGGTAATTAGCTGGTGTAATTAATGCCCCGCTGCTTGCGACGGGGTTATTTACTTTGGCATATGGTTGTGTATAGTAATATTACTTAAATATGCTGTCGATTACTTTGCTTACCCCTTGTTTTACCGCGGTTGGGGCGTTTTGTATTTGGGAGCCCACATTGCTATTAATTTGATTTTTAATTAAAGACTTGGTATTGGTTCCAGCATTCTTAATTAAGTATTCAATCAGTTGTTTTTGTATTGATATCCAATCTAGCGATCCGTTTATATTATCAAACTGTCCACTCATGGAATATGGGAAAATAATATTATTCAAAACGGTGTTGCGTTCTTTGAGCGTTACTCCGGTGTTAATTGTGTAATTTAGGCTTTTGTTTACTAAATTAACTGTACCTTGTCCATTACTTTTGATGCTAGGCCCACTCAATTTAAAAGTGGCTGGAGTTGCTATACCATTTTTAATCGTTGTATTAACAATTAAATTGCCTAGATCAGTTTTCTGTGAGTAATCTTTTTGTCCTTTGGCTTTAGCTCGTGCGATGATAAGCTGCATATTTTTTATTGTGTCGATAACTTGAACTGAGTTATCAATATGGCGTAAATTATCAATACTTATGACTTTGCCGGTGCCAGTGACAGCCTTATCCATTTGTCCGATAAAATTATTTAGGTTAAAGCCAAGCACTGTAACATTAGCAACGGTCAAAGCTTGAATGGCGTTTAAGCTTGCCATGTTTTTATGGCTGTCCATGCTTAAACTACCGCTGCTATGAATGCTGTTAAGCGGGATTTTATATCCAGAAATATCGTGAATATCAGATAGTTCTATTTTATCAATGTTTATATTTTGGTTTAATTTAAGCGGAGTGATAGATTTAACATCTAAGTTACCGTTAATATTTGAGTTAGATACTTTAGCCAGTATATTGGCTAAATTTATACTATTGCTGCTTCCGTTAAAATTACTTTGAAAGCTTACCTGGTTTAAAATTTCAGGATGATTGATATCAATAGGTTTAGCTCCGTATTTTTGCATTACTTGGTTTAATGAAAAAGTCGGCAGATTAATATTACCGGTGTAACTCGGGTTAGAAAAATTGTTAAGTTTCAAATTAACCGTACCTTTTATGGCTTCTGGAAAGTCAAAGACTAAGTGTTGTAAGTTTATATTGTCTTTGTCTCCGCTAAAAGATGTGTTTAGGGTGAATTTATCAAATAGTTTATTAGTATTGTTTGGTTTGGTTTTTTCCATCCCTAGTCCGTTTAAAACTTCATTAAGGGAGAACTCAGGCAAATTCACATAGCCATGATATTTTAGGGCATCGGAAGATATATTTGATATGGCTGCATTTAGATTAATTTTGAGGTTGTCACTAAATATAAAGTTAGCTTTATCGAGTTTTAAATTAGTTTTATCACCATTAAAGCTGCCTATGAAACTGATTGAGTCAAATAATGACTTATTTTGAACTGATTTAATAGGTGTGTCTATTTTAGCGAGCAATTTTGGCAGAGAGAATTTATTTAAATTAATATCACCACTATATGTGGATGTAGAAAAGCCATCAAAATTTAGATTAGTTTCACCACTGATAAGATCTGAGAAATTAAATTCGACATTTTTTAAAACAACTACTTTATGCTCTTGGTCCATAGATATTATTCCTTTATGGTTAGCCTTAAGCATAAAATCAAAATTGGCGATTGTACGCCGAAATTTAGTTTTCAGGTCATTGTAGCTAATTGTTGAATTATTGATAGCTAAATGCTTTAAACTAAAATGTAATGGTTTTGCTGGCGTTGATTCTGTGCTGCTTATTTCATTTTTGCTGTCAAAGGTCCAATTGTTGGTATCACCATTTTTTAGTAAGACTAAATTCATTCCCGTTATGTCCAAGCTATCAATAACTATTGAATGATTAAGCAAAGGCAGTAACTGCACAGATAAATATGCTGCTTGGATAGAAATTAAATTTGAATTTTGATTGTTGCTGAATTTAAATTCTTGTGGGTTAGATAGGCTGACGCTTTCAATATGTAAACCGATATTTGGCCACAATTTCCAACTAATATTACCGCTTAAGTTAAGTTTTCTACCGGTATTATCTTCGACTGCTTTTGCAATTAACGGCTTATAAATATTCGGATTAATAAGCGTCACCATGGCAGTTAACCCTATTCCGGCTGTTATAATTAGCACAGCTATAATCATAATACTTATTTTTATTATCTTCGGTAAGTTTAGTTTCATATTAGTATTGCCTATTAATAAATTTTTCTGCCAATGAATATAATTTTTTTGCCCATGTGGTGCTAATCATTTATTTTACAAATTATGGATACATATTCCTCCCTAAATTATAATACAATTTATAGGTGATGTAGTTAATAAATGATATATAATCTGTTCTTTGGTTAATGGTCATGGGTAATGCGCTTAGCCATAGTGCAGCATTTATAGTTATAGTATGTTTATAGTTATCTTTATTTATAGTTTATTGATATAGGGTGGAGGTATAATTGAAAAAAGCGATTTTAAATACTAATTTGGGCGTAATAGAAATTGAGCTAAATGACGAAAAAGCTCCTATTACTGTAGAGAATTTTGTTGCTTATATAAAATCAGGGCATTATAATGGCACGATATTTCATCGGGTTATTGATGGTTTCATGATACAAGGTGGCGGGTTTAATGCACAATTAGAGCAAAAACCAGTTCGTGATGAAATTAAGAATGAAGCCAATAATGGACTCAAAAATGATAGGTATACTATTGCTATGGCAAGAACAATGGCGCCACACTCAGCATCGGCTCAATTTTTTATTAATTTGACTGATAATGATTTTTTAAATTTTACGGCAGAAGAGACTCATGGATGGGGGTATGCTGTATTTGGTAAAGTTACGGCGGGAATGGATGTTGTGGATAAAATTCGACTGGTAAAAACGGGTAGTTCTGGAATGCATGATGATGTTCCAGTAGAGCCGGTAGTTATAGAAACGGCAACAGTTGTAGAATAGACTTCTTTCGTAACCAGATATTTTAGAGAGGGAATTATGTGCGGAATTATTGCTAAACCAGCAGTATATGATAAGGAGTTAAGTTCAGTTGCATACCGTGGACCTGATGCAACCCATAAAACTCCAATTGGCGACTATGTATTTACATTTCATCGCTTAGCAATTATGGATACTACGCATTCTGGTGATCAGCCGTTTGTGAGTAGTAACTGGGTGCTAATGTGTAATGGTGAAATATTTAATTACCAGCAATTACGGGAAGATTACCCATATGCGTATGTATCGCATTCTGATTGTGAGGTTTTTTTACCGTTATTGGATAAGCATAGTATTGGTGGGATTTGTCATATTTTAGATGGAGAATTTGCTTTTGTTGCTTATGACAAAAAGAATAATCATTTAATTGCTGCCCGTGATCCTATGGGGATTAGACCATTGTTTTATGGTTTTTGCAGTAATGGTCAGATTGCATTTGCTTCAGAAATGAAGGAGTTGCTAGATTGTTGTGCCACTATCTACCCATTTCCGCCAGGTTATTACTACGATGGCAAGGATTTTATCCCGTACCTTAAATTATATGAAATAGATGAAGTTAAACATACGCATATGCCGGAGATTCTTGATGGTATCCGTGATTTATTAATTAATTCGGTAGTAAAGCGTCTTCATGCTGATGTACCTATTGGGTATTTACTAAGCGGCGGTTTAGATTCTAGCTTAGTCTGTTCAATTGCCGCTAAACATTTACAAAAGCCAATTGATACCTTTGCTATTGGTTTAGACTACAATCCAATTGATTTAAAATATGCTAAGCAAATGGCGGATTATTTAGGCAGCAATCACCATGAGGTAATCTTTACCAAAGAAGATATTCTTGAGGTGTTAAAAACTATTGTTTGGGTAACCGAAACTTGGGATGTGACTACAATCAGAGCCAGTATACCAATGTATTTGCTATGTAAATATGTGAGAAATAATACCGGAGTTAGAGTTGTATTAAGCGGTGAAATTAGTGATGAACTATTTGGCTATAAATATACCGATTTTGCGCCTAATGCCGGCGAATTCCAGAAGGAATCACAGAAACGAATTAAAGAGCTCTATATGTATGATGTGCTGCGCGCTGATAGATGTATCAGCTCAAATAGTCTGGAGGCGCGAGTGCCATTTTCAGATAAGCATTTGATTGGTTATGTAATGGGTATTGATCCAGAACTCAAGCTAAATAAATACAATATGGGTAAATATTTACTCAGAAAGGCTTTTGATAACGGAGAATATTTACCTCATGAAATATTATGGCGCGACAAGGCGGCTTTCTCTGATGCGGTTGGGCATGGTATGGTTGATTGTTTAATTGAATTGGCAGAATCAAAGTATACTGATGGAGAATTTATAGAAAAATCCCAAAAATATCGAAATAACCCGCCACTCACTAAAGAGGGATTGATGTATCGTGAGATTTTTAATGAGTACTTTCCGAATCAGGAGCATGTAATAGTTGGCTATTGGCTGCCTAATCAGTCTTGGCCTAACTGTAATTTAAGCGATCCAAGTGCCAGACACTTACCTAATTATGGAGCAAGTGGCAAATAAGGTTATATTTATTGTGCGGGCTGCAAATCTTTAGCATACATGCTGCCCTGCATTTCTCCACCCGGCAAACCAAACTGCTGTACCAATAAATCTGGAGTATCAATTGTTAAAATGCGGTGGTTATATTTATTTTCGCGTTTGGCATATGCCACATCAAATTCAGCTTTATAAACTCCAAGCATTGAATTTAAGTTGGGCGACTTATCGCTCCACTCAAAACCATATACTTGACCTTTAGTATTTACCAAAACAGTTATGCGTCCACTGCTTTTTGCAATTTGGTACTCGCTGTGATCACTATTTTGCTTAATTAATTGCATAGTTGTAGCTGGTGTGGTTTCTGCTTTGATCGTATTGTCAGTTATTATATCACCTAGGGATATTCCAAAAGCACTGTTAGTAATAGTTACGCTAGCACATAGAGAAATTAAAATTAAAAGTTTTTTCATTGTTTATTTTCCTATTTTTTAAAACGCCCAGTATGGGCCAGATTCACCAGAACATGTTTTGCCATTAAAGCAAATATAAACCGTATTACCTAAGAAAAATGGCAGTCCGTAGTCTAGATATTGGCTCATACTGCTTCCAAGAGTTCCACCCAAATTATTAAATGCACTATTGGAAGTTGCAAATAAGGCGGAGGCATTGGCAATGCTAAAGCTTAAAGGGATACCATTATTAGATACAGATAGAGTCAAGCTGGTCGTAGGGTTATACCAGGTATTACTAAGCAATGGTATGCTTCCAGTGGCATCAGTAAAAAACAATCCATTGGATCCGGTATCTAAAAAACCTAATGATACATTGGCTAAATAGCTGTCATTAGATGTGGTTGGCATTGTAATAGATACACCGCTGGTTTGAATAGTTATTGGATAAATATTTACACTACTTGAAGGGGTATTATCACTTTCAGTGCCTACTCCATAAATTGCATATCCATAAGCATTACTACCACCACTTGAGCCAACTGGTGTGAATTCAAAAGTAACTCCATTTTCATGTCCAGTTTTTAAGAACGCAATTGGGTTAGCTACCTCTGATTCAACTGGTATTGATGTTTGAGTGCAGGTGCTGTCGCTGCATCCATAGTAGTCTCCGCCATCAGTGATTAACGGACCAACCCCAAGCACACCATTAAACCCAAAACTGTCAGGGCTGGAGTTATCCGCGGCATTCTGACATGCAAATGGCAGAGTGCCAAAAGAACTGTTAATAATTTGCATTGGTATGTTATCAATGGTTGATTCTGAGCCAATCACAATCTTAGCTCGAGCAACTGGTCCCCAATTTGCCGATCCGTCCGCATAATTTACACACTCAGCTATGGTTCTACCGTCGTCTGTTGATTCGGTTTGCAGATTGCTGCCTACACTGCCTAGCTCTGTGCTAAATACGCGTAATCCATAACTGCCGCTGTCGATTAGTACATTGTTTATTGTCACGCATGACGTTGGTGAGCTAGGTTCGCATACGGTTACACTTACGCATGGAGTGTTGACATTACTGCATACTCCTCCTGAGTTATAGTTGGGTGATACGCTGGCGCTTATATATGCGCTGGATGGCGGTGTTATAGGGTTTACTGGGTCATTGCCAGAGCTGGTGCTTCCACCACCGCCACCACATGAATTTAAGGCTGTTAGAGCGGTTAAAGAGAGTAATATTATTTTAAAAGATAATCTATATATTTTGTGGTTCATAG
Organism: Pseudomonadota bacterium; assembly: GCA_030917485.1. GTDB lineage: Bacteria > Pseudomonadota > Gammaproteobacteria > Burkholderiales > UBA11063 > Aquella. The sequence continues at coordinate 9,541 of JAUPUP010000023.1, read as the reverse complement.
GATTCCTTATTTAAATTTGGACATTATCAATATTTCAGGTTATGCTCTAAAACTTTACCCCTAAATATGTAAGCTAAATTTTATAATTCGGATTTTAGCATAAATTTATTTGTATGTTTAAGATTTAATATTTGAATTTGCGTTGCGGTTACCAAGTATATATTTGTTAGTTGGGATGTATGAGGTAAAATACATTCTTTAGGTTAGTAAGTAATAAATATAAAGTAGGGATTAAAAATGTTGGTTGTTTATGCGTTATTGGCGATTATTATTGTTTTACAACTATTGGCTCTGATGAAAAGCTCTTCAGATAGTTCATTGTTAGGACGTTTTGATCTTTTGCCCGAGTTGGTAAAGGAAAAAGTGACTAATACGATTTTGGAAAATAATCAAAAGCTATTCAATGAAATAAATTTGATGAGTGAAGGCGTTCGTAATAATGTAGCAAAATTACAGTTAGAAATTTTACAACAGATTAATTTGAGTAATGAACATTTAACAGCTAAATTTGTTCAGTTAAGTAATGAAATTAAAACCAGCTTAAATACAGATGTGGCTAGACTTATTGAAGTTGTACGGCTTGAGTTAGATAGGATTAATTCTAAGGTTGAAGATAAGTTAAAGGAAGGGTTTGCTCAAACTAATATAACTTTTAATAATGTATTGATTCGTTTAACCAGAATTGATGAGGCTCAGAAAAAAATTGATGAATTGTCTGGTGAGATAGTTTTATTACAAAATGTATTGACGGATAAAAAAACTCGGGGTATTTTTGGGGAGGTTCAGTTAAATCAAATATTGACGACTATTTTTGGTGAGAATAATAAAAAGCTCTATGCTACTCAGTATAAATTATCTAATGGCAATATTGTTGATGCAGTATTATTTGCACCACAACCGCTGGATACAATTGCAATTGATTCTAAGTTCCCGCTCGAAAATTATAAACGTATGGTTGATACTACTATAGATATTACACAACGTGATCTAGCTAAACGCGAGTTTGAGAATAATATAAAACGTCATATTGATGATATAGCTAATAAATATGTTATAGCTGGAGAAACTAGTTCTCAAGCAATTATGTTTATTCCGGCGGAAGCTGTATTTGCGCACATTCATGCTTATCATGGAGGGCTGTTAGATTATGCGCAAAAACGCCAGGTATGGCTTACATCGCCTACAACTTTAATGGCTATGTTGACTACGGTACAGGTGGTAATTAAAAATATGGAACAGGCAAAACATGCTAAGGTTATTCAAGAAAACTTACATATGCTAAGTGAAGAATTTGGTCGTTACAAAATCCGCTGGGATAATTTGGCTAAGCATATTGATAACGTATCTAAAGATGTAAAAGAAATCCATACTACCACTACTAAAATTGGTAACAAATTTGAAAGCATTGCCAAAGTTGAATTTGAATTACCGCTTCAATCATAAAGTTCAACAAATTACAAAAAAAATTATAAAACTTAATTATAAAATTTCCACTTTTTGTGTGCAATTTGCGCAAAATTCTTATAAATAATCCATTTACAATAATGTCTGTTAATCCTAATATGGATAAAAACATATATACTGATAAAACCACATAGACCGATTTTCACCCTTAAGAAATAGTTTTGGTTTTTGAGGGTTTAAACGGTGAGGTTGGTAGTTTACTAAAGAGAAAAATTCTTCAGGTGAATATAAATGGTGAGTATAAATTTTATGCGTAAGATTATGTTGCATACAAGCATATTATTGTTTTTGTTTTTACGCTCAGCTCAGGTTTTTGCAATTGTTCCGACCATTGATGAGCACCAGCTGAGTGATGATTTAAGCACAATGATGAGTTATGGGACTAGTATGGGCGGGTATTTGACGAATCTTAGTAAAACTATTACAGCCGTTGACCAGGTGCAGCAGTTGCATGGGTTGCAGCAAGTTGAAGCCGTAGGCAGTAGCTTGTGTGCATTGTGTTCTCTAACTGATCAAAAGCAATTGCAGTCTTATATTGATGATGTAAACAATGATTTATGTTCTCAATTTTCTTGGGCTATAAGCAATATTACTGGATTAGAGCAAAATGTTGGAACAATTAATCAAATTATTCAATTGTTTCAAACTAATCCCAAAGCTGCAGCGATTGCATTACAGCAAGCTGTGGTTCAAACCCAGGTCTCCACGCAAAATACGATAGCACAGGTTCAGGTATTGATGTCGCAGCAGGCACAAAAACAGTTGGCTGAGCAAAAGATGGAAAAGCAAAATACTAATGATATCTACGCTGGATTTAGACAGAGTGGTTTATAGAGTTCAAAATTGTGATACATGCGAAACTAATAAGGTAATAATGGAATGCAGACAATGCAATGTATAGTTCATGCTGGTGGCTTTTTGGATAGCCTGGTTACCAAATTTGCTAATACGTCTTCAGTGTGGCAGAATGAAATTAATCCTATAGCTAAAAGATTATTTTCTTTACTTTTTGCGCTAGAGTTTATGTGGCAGTTGGTGGTAAAAAAAATATTTGCGGGTGATGTAGAAAAAATATGGGTGTTTTTTTTCACGCGCACAATTTTAGGGTTTTTATTTGCTCACTATATTACTAATCCGGAATTATATCAACAGGTTATTGAATATGTTGCTAATTTAGGAAGTAAAGTAAGCGGTTATACATTATCTCTTACACCTGGCAATAATTATTATAATAGTCTTAGTCCATCTGAAGTAATTGGTAATTTTGCTTGTATTGCTGATTCAATTCATCAGATTAGCGATAAAACAGGCAGTTTTAATTATTTAACGGTCAAATTTGCCTTGGCTATAATGCAAGTATTATTATTTGTGGTATTGGCTTTTTTATCTTTTTATCTGATGAAAGTTATTTTACAGGCATATTTTTTATTATATGCGGGGTTTCTTTTAACTGGATTTGCCGGTAGTTCATGGACGGTGACATTTTGGCAGCAATATGTTAAAGCCATTTCTGGAACTTGTATAAAATTTTTGGCGGTTTGTTTTATCTTGGGGATATTAGAGGGAGAAGTACGTGGGTGGGCTGCACAAATTAACGCTGCTTATATTGCTAACGACATTATAATTCTCAGTGGTGTGGTATTAAATATACTAGGAAGCTCAATAGTAATGTTGTTATTATCTTACCAATTGCCGGAGTGGGCAGCTTTGACTTTGACCAATAATGTTAAAGTACGATTTTTTAATGATGCAGGGTGAGATATGGGAGAGCAATTACACGATGCATTACGCCACTTAGAAAAGGATATGGTGGATATTATGGGGGTTTTAGCAGATAATTGTACCACTGAAATTATTTTAAATCCATACCAAAGAAAAGATGGCAGTTATTCTGGTTATGTGCTGGTGGATCAGCATGGGCGGGGTTTGCATAACTTGGCGATTCATGATGAATCTATGATTGATAATGTCAGTTTAGCAAATGGTGACCTGGTGGTTTATAAATACTTACCTAAGGGTAGTTCATCAGCGTTATTTTGGGTGAAACTAGAAAATGCGGTGGATGAGAACGGTTGTTCTAGGCAGAAAATTGATGAGAAAATTGATGATTTAAGCAATATATCTTTCTGTTTGAAAAGTTATTTTGCTGCGGATTCGATTTGTCAGAGCGATGATGTCAGGTTATTAGAATATGCTGATTTAATTGAATCTGGACAAATAGATTATTCCTTAATTACAGCAAATTACTCGATTGAGGGGCTGCTGGAGTGGGTTAATAATAATTTGCCAATCCATATAAGTTTTAGGCTGGGTTTTACAGTTATCGGTACTAAAAAGGATGAAGATATACCATTCGTTTCTTATCCGAATAAACTTATAAAGACTAAGTTGGTTAAGATGTCGGCTACTCGTGCTGAAACCATTATGAGTGTATTAGCAAGCATTACGGGTAAATTTATCCATCATAAAAATCCATATTTAGAATGTCAGATTCCTAAATATGGGCATAGGTTTACTGGGGTAATACCCCCAGTAGTTCCTTACCCGTCATTTTGTATTCGTAAGCATGCCCCACAAGTTTTTACTTTAGAGGATTTGGTTAATCAAGGAGTATTGCAAGTTAGTAGTTTGGAGACTATTTTAAGTTGGATACGGCGTAAATTCAATATATTGCTTGCTGGTGGTACTGGATCGGGTAAAACTACGTTGGCTAATGCTATATTGTATGAAATAGGGCGTATTTTTCCAGAAACTAGAATGTTAATTATTGAGGATGTTCCGGAATTAAAGTTTAATACTACTCGGTCTATTGGGTTTACCGTTGGTGAATTTTTTTCTATGTATGAGGCATTGCGTACTACTTTGCGGTTTAAACCAGATAGAATTATTATGGGTGAGGTGAGGGGGAGTGAGGCATATACTTTGCTCAAGGCTTGGAATACTGGGCATCCTGGTGGTATAGCAACCATACATGCTAATGGTGTGAATGAAGCATTGTACCGGTTTGAAAGTTGTATTCGCGATCATCCTGAGTCTGCAATTAATCGACAGGAAATAGGTTTTACTATTAATGGAATTATTTCAATCCAAAATATTACGTTAAAAGAAGTGGTTAATGGTGAGACGGTAAATATGGTGCGGAGGCGTGTTACCGCTCTACGGCAGATATTGCAGTATGATGTAGATAAGGATATTTATCAGGATATTATTTATGATCAGGAGCATTTTATTACTTAAGAGCCTGTTTGAAAAGTTCAAATCTATGCTTTAAGTATTTCGATTCTGGACGAGAAATATTGCAGAAATGCACGAGAAAATATTCACACAGTATGCGAGAGAGTGGTTAAAAAATATGCAAAATTCAGAATGAACAGACGAATGAGTTTTAAAGGTACAGGTAACGGTAATGAAATGGTGATTGATGTTTATCCTTATATAATAACCTGCGCAAAACATGTAGCGCCATCTACTATGCAGGCGATTATTAAAACTGAAAGTAATGGGAATGTTTTAGCAATTGGCTTAAACAAGGGTTGGCATTTACGCTACCAGGCAAAAAACTTATCTCAAGCTATTAGCTGGGCTAATTATTTAGAGCGTTACAACTATAATTTTGATATTGGATTAGGGCAAGTAAATATTAGAAATGCGCATAAATATGGCTATTTAGCCCGGGATATGCTTGACCCTTGCAAAAATTTGATGGTAGCCAGCCAAATATTACATCGCAACTATAAAGCGGCACGCAATTTAACTAATAATTCTCAGCACGCATTATATATGGCAATTAGTGCATACAATAGTGGCAATTATCACACTGGATTTTATAACGGTTACGTACTTAAGGTGGTTAATAATGCTAAAGAAGGATAAATTAATTATTGGAGTATCCCTGTTTATTGCTGGAGTTGTCATATTTATGCGGCAATTAGTATATAACCCAACTCCATCGCTGCAGCGTGGATATTATTTTAGTTATCCGGCATTTTTTTATGCTGTAAATGATATTGTAGTGTTTTGTATTAACGATAGGACTCAAGTAAGTATTATGCATGAGTTGAAATTACCTCATGTGAGTGGATCTTGCCTATATGATGCCCCATATTTAATGAAGAGGGTAGCAGCAGTTGCTAATGATGATGTCTATATAACAGATGGTGGAGTAATAATTAACGGGAGCATAGCGCGTAACAGCAATCCGCTAGACGGATATGGGAAGGTGGTTTTTCCCAAGTTACATCCCAACAAATTTCATTTGAGGGAGCATGAGTTTTTTGTATTAGGTCAAACTGAGCATTCTTATGACTCGCGTTATTTTGGAATAATTAAAGATGATCAGATTTTTTGGAAGGCTAAATTAATTTTAGCTATGGATAAGCAGATTTTATAATTTTTTTTGAAGGAGTACTATATTATGAAACGTTTAACTATAACAGGCAATGTAGGACATGATCCTGAATTAAGGCTGGATCATTCTGGAGGGCAGTTTGCTACATTTTCTGTAGCGGTACCGGTGGGCACTAAACAAAACCCCAAAACTGATTGGGTAGATGTTTATTGTAATGGTAGGTTGGCTGAAATAGCTTACACTTATGCCAAGAAGGGTGCCAAAGTCCTAGTAGATGGTTATCCTAGTGTAAATGCATATATTAATAAGGACAATATCCCTGTTGGTACCTTGCGGGTATCTGCGCATTCATTTGAGTTATTAAAGTATGTTAATAGTCATGATAAGCTAGAAAATTCTGGAGGCGAAGTTGTGGCGGATGATGTAGTGCGAGATGATACCGAAGGGGAGCAATTACCATTTTGATTGGCTAAGATAAATATATAGTGATGCTTTTAACACAAGTGTAAAACAAGGTTGTCAAGCATCACTAATATGCTATAATAACAAGTTGTAAAGTATAAAAAATGACAAAAGATATGACAGAATTTTTAGATCCAAGAAATGATATAGCTTTTAAAAAAATATTTGGTGAAGCTAGAAATAAAGATATATTACTTCATTTTCTTAATGATGTATTACATAAAGAAGGTATCGAAGTTATTATTGATGTGGTTATTATTAATCCAATTCAGTTGCCGGAAATCGTAGATAAAAAAGAGAGTATCGTAGATGTATTATGTACTGATGGGAGTGGAGTGCAGTATATAGTCGAAATGCAGGTATCTGGTCGTAAAGGTTTTGAGAAGCGTGCTCAATATTATGCTGCTAAAGCTTATAGTAGGCAAGCTAATAAGAGTGGGGTTTACCATGACTTGAGGGGGGTGATTTTTTTAGCTATTCTAGATTTTGTAATGTTTCCAGAAAAAAAAGATTATATTTCAACCCATTGGATACTAGATAAACAAAGTTATGAGCGTGATTTAAAAGATTTTCATTTTACTTTTATTGAGCTGCCTAAATTTACTAAAACTGACCCTAAAGAACTATCAACTTATGAAGAAAAATGGTGTTATTTTTTTAAACATGGGGGTGAACCAGAGAATATGCGTAATTTTTTATCTTCAATTACTGATGAAAGTAAAATAATTCAAAAAGCATATGAGGCACTTGAGGCGCATAATTGGAGTGAAACTGAGTTATTACAATATGACCGGATGGAATTAATGAACATGGATATGAGAGCTCGTGAGGAATATATTATTGATGAAGCTGAGGCACGAGGTGAAATTCGTGGGATTGAAATTGGTAAAATTAAAGTTGCTCAACTCATGAAAAAGCAAGGGTTTTCTAACGAGCAAACAGCTTTATATACTCAATTACCTTTAACACAAATTGAACAATTGTTTGATTAATAATATAATAATAAATTTGAACCTTACCTAATTAACCGTACATAAGTTTGCGAGGATTAGCAGATTATAAAAATATTTTATAACTGCGTCGGGTTCACCTCCATTTTTTTGGGATTTAAGTCAGAAAGAGTTTCGCCTCTTCGCTTCGGGGAGGAGTTTATATTCATCATTTAAAATGTTAATCAACTCTACTACTGTTGGATGTAGGCCTGTTGTACTATCATTGTTATTTTTGATCATTTCTCTAAGTAATAATGTGATAGTCGCCATAGAGAATGGGTTTATGCTATCTCGATTATATTTGCATTCAAATATAACATCTTTGAATAATGTAGGTAAAATTTCACTATTATAGTTTATATTTTCTAAGTTGTATCTAAAGCTATTTTTGTTTTGATATCCTACATTAAAGAAATGGTTATAGAACGCATGACGCTCAATTTCCCTTAGCTTATTCATATTTGGAATTAAATCTTTAGTCATTGTGGTTATATTCCATGCTATACTATTTTTAAATGTTTTGTCCGTGTATTTATACGCATCATCTCCATCGTATAAACTGGCGAGTAAAGCATAAACATTTTGGGTACTATTAGTATATGTTTCTAGGGAATCTCCCGCATCAAGAAAAAATCCTTCACCATTGAACATGGCTTGCTTTAAGACAGGTACAATCACAAGTGCATGACTAGCACCTTCGCCAAGATCACCTCCTATGGCTGCATATTTTAGTATTTTATTATTAATATTTTCTGCGGCAATAGCATTACCTCCAACTCCAGCGGCAACAGCAAGTGATATTATACCAAGGGTTAGTAAAGACAATACTTTTAATGGCATTTTATATTTTGTTTGATGGTTTTGATGAAAGGTAAGAAATCGGCAATGGTTAATAAACTCCATTTGTGCTGCAAATGTATTTAAGCCTAGTTCAGTTATAATATCGTCTGGGAGTAATTTAACTAAATCTTTATAGCTTTCTTGTGCGATAATACGTTCTTTGCTCCTACTTACTATATTTATCATTTTAATCCACATCAATAAATTAACTATTAGCTTTTGACGACGTTTTTTATCGTCTGCTGAAACCATTGGGATTTGTTTTATTTTGCTAGATACAGTGTTGGTAAAATAATTTTTTGCCGGCTCTTTTTTGAGCTTAATCTCTTCTGACGTGAAGAAACCACGGATAGTGCTATTCTTTATTCCTTGATGGACGGCAGTTTTAAAAACGCCATCTCCGAGTAGCTCAGTTATATCTAATTGGACATTTTTGAATTTTATAAATATTGTACCATCATATTCTACATTTTTAAGATATCTATTAAGTATTTTATCTACGCTTGCCGTCTCTATTTGAAGTTCGTTAGTGAGAAAGAGTTTTAGGTTCTTTGCGAATCCGCCATTGTGAAAAAATGCATTTTTAATTTTTTCTAATGAACCGCCTTTATTCAAAAACGCATCCTGGATTGCAATCATCCCGTCTTGCTGTATACTTAAATAATGGATGTATACTAGGGAAATAAAATACGCTGCACTTTCCGTACATTGCTGCTCTGCCCATGAGTGTGTATTAAGCTTTAAATAATTAATGTGCCCTGTAGTTATTAAATCGTTGTTGGGGTCAATGTGTGTATCAAATGTGCTTATTTGATTGGTGTTAAGATCTAACGCGAATCTTATCAAGGTTTTGGCATTCTCTAAATACAGATTTGATTGTGTATTTTCTAATCTCTCGCCGGGAACTTTAAATATATTGCCTAGTTTACTTTTAGCGATTTCAAGAGTATTTGTTTTAGAGGTAAATTCTACCTTATAATCTGCTAGAGTGGCTGCATTATATTTAACGTTTGTGCTTACTTGACCCATATCATTTACCCTTTTAAAAATTATTGCCATAACTATTTATTCGTTGTAGGGCAATAAGTAAAAAAAATCATTTGGTAGTTGGATGAATTTTAAATGAGAATGATTCTCATTCGCAACTATTTTTTAATATTCACATTGATTAACTGCTCTTAATTTATTGAATAGCATAGAATTTTATTCTAAAAAATTTATTACTTAAATTCTTTGATTTATTATAATCCTCAAAAATTTAATTAAAAATGAGTATATACTGAGATTACTCTGGATTGACAATTTTGACTGACAAGACACAATTTAATTATTCTTTTAGGATAAATTACCCCGGATGTTTATTTTCTATTTATTAACCTGCATATTTCATAAACTAATTTATTTCTATTTTTTGTCTAAATTTGGGCAATTTTTT
>JAUPUP010000227.1 GCA_030917485.1 Pseudomonadota bacterium | reverse complement strand
AGTAAATACCCAGATAGTGATGCCGCTCAAAAAATCCAAGCAGAAAATCAGCAAAAATAGAATTGATAGCAAATAGGTTACAACCAAACCAGTCTCTGATATTCTTTTCACAAATCCAAATTAATCGGCACATAATGATTGAACTGATTTTCGCTAACTGCACTAAACGCCAAAGTAATTGCCTGAGTTAGATTTAATGTAAATTTTTTAAATAAATTATTAGTTTTATCAAATCCGCTAGCGCCAAACACCAGCACATTAGTACTTACCCCGCAAACATATTGTATATCATATGGGTTACAACAACTAAATATTACATATAATTTATTTAATCCATTCAACTGATTAATTATATTATTTAGCATTTCATTTGGCGCAATTAAATTATAAGTCATCAACAACACCTTATCCGCTACCTGAATCTGATACCATAAATTGTGCATGAAAGATTTTTCGTCTTTTTCGTCTGCTATATCAAGCACCATAGTATTTACATTAGTATAGTGCAAATCATTTAAGATTGTTTTGCTTGAATCAGCAATTGAACTATTAGTTGAAATTACTAGTATTTGATCTTGTCTATTACTTAACCACGGCAAGGTTTTAGTAGAATTTTTATATAAAGTAATAGCTTGTTTAGCAATATCGCGTTCAAATTGACGATGTTTGGAACTACCAACAATTTGTTTAACCTCGTCTGTCCGTTGTTTAAACAACGTCCGACTTTTTACCGATAAGAAATTTTTTGGCGATGTTATTTTTAGCTGTTTTAATTTGATAATTCTACTGCACGCTTGTTGGATATGCTCTATCAATTGTGGCGAACTTTCACAAATTGCATAAACTTGATTAAAATAGTCAATGAATTTTTTAATATCATCACTATTTCTAATTTGAAATGGCATTACCACTAGGTCTATTCCCGCCTGCAATGACAAAATAGTAGCTTCTACTGGATCAAAATTTTTAGTAATTGCTTGCATATCTAGAGCATCACTTACAATCACTCCACTAAAACCTAGCTTCTGGCGTAATAATCCTGTAATAATTTTTTTGGAAAACGTTGCTGGTATTCTAACCTCACAGTTTGATTTAGCTGAATATATTCGCCCATCATCTAAATGTGGGGCTACAATATGTGCCGCCATAACCATGTCTACACCATGTGCAATTGCTGCTTGAAATGGAATAAGATCGTATTGCTCCAAGTAATCAAAGGTAGAATTAACTATCACTTCACCTAAATGGCTATCATTATTAGTATTACCGTGTCCTGGAAAATGTTTAGCACAAGCAATAACTTGCTGCTGATTTAACCCGTCAATATAAGCACAACCATGCCTTGCCACTAACTGTGGATTTTGGCCAAAAGAACGCACTCCAATAACCGGATTTTGCGGATTACTATTTACATCTACACATGGCGCAAAATTAAGGTTAATCCCCAACGCATTTAACTCACTAGCAATTATTGAGGCTGCTTGAGTAGTAAGCTCCAGATTATTTATTGCGCCCAACGCCATATTACCTGGCATACGGGTAGCCACTCGAATCCGGTTGATAATCCCGCCCTCTTGATCTATACCTATAAACCGTCCAAATTGGGAGTTTTCTTGTAAACTATCCGTCAACTGCAATATTTCTTCTATAGAACCAGATAAATTTTCTCGAAAAAGAATTACTCCACCAACTGGGTATTCTTTGAATAATTGCAAAATTGATGTTGATACGCGCATATCCAACATGATTAGTTCAAGCAATTGAGACTTCAAGCTCAATTGACTGGGATCAAGACGTATAATGTTTTTGCTTGCCAAAACCACTCTCAACCTTAATAAACGGAATTATGCATAAACTGGGTATTGTAGTGAATATAACTAAAATAAAATACTTATAAAATCCTAAATATTGTTGGATCGCTCCGCTAAACATTGAAGGCACCATAACTCCAGCCACCATAATTCCAGCAATAAACGCATAATGTGCAGTTTTGTATTGACTATCTTTAACCAGGTAAAAGATTACCATAGTGTAAGCAGTCAAAGAAAAAGTGGTAGCAAAATTCTCAATAACCTGTAATAATAATACTAATATTTGATTACTTGGCTGCGCATAGGCTAAAAAAATGTATACAACATGGGGTAAATTAACAAATAACAGCATAAACCATAAACAACGCTTTAATCCAAAACGATTAATGCACAATCCTCCACCTATACTAGCCACAATCATAGCCAATAAAATAAAAATATTAGCAAAACCTAAATAAGTATTACCAAAACCCAACCCACCATTTTTTGGGTCATCTAATATAAATAAAGGAGCAATCTTAATCACCATATTTTCGCCTAAACGAAAAGTCATGGCAAATAGAATAATTAACCAAATTTGTTTTAGCTGAAAAAAAGTACTAAAAATTGTTTTAATCTCCAGCAGACCCTGATAAATATTTTTGTTGTGTGGCGGCTCACTATCCGGAAGAACATAATAATGATAGATGCTAATACCCGATATCATTATTGATATAATTAACATTATACAAGTCCAGGTAAACTCTAAATTATAATTAGTATAAGCCAATAATATACCAGACAATAAAATCAATACTCCATCTGCAAAAAATTTGGCGCTCCGATAAAAAAGAGTCTGCATACCAACAAATGACGACTGCTGCCCATCATTCAAATTCATCAGATAGAATCCATCTGTTGCAATATCATGACTAGAGGAAAAAAACGCACAAAACCAAAAAACAATCAAAGAAAATTTAAAAAAATAATGAGTATGTAAAGTAAACGATACAGTAAATACACCTATGGCTACCATTAACTCCGTAGTATAGATCCACCAACGTTTAGTTTTAAATAGATCAACAAACCATGCCCAGATTGGTTTAATTACCCAAGGCAGGTATAGCCATCCGGTATAGAAAGTAATTTCTTTATTACTAAACCCAAAGTTCTTATACATTATGGTTGAAACTACCACTATAATTGTAAAAGGTAATCCTTCCATAAAATATGTACTAGGAACCCATTTCCAAGGTGATGTAGTTTTTTCCATCATATAAATAACTTTATTTTAGATAGGCGTTGATGCTAGGTAGAATATATTCAATCAAATCCATATGTTCTTTATTGTAATAAAACTGTGACTGACGAGCAATTATGTTTTGATTTTGTGTATATCCTAAGCCAATTAGATATTTAAATATTGCTGGGTTAGAAATATCTTGTAAATGAATATTTTTAATCGTCATATTATCACTACGTTTGATCAGCGAATTTGGTGAAAACAGTGCGTCGCCAATTGAATGCTTATTAGCGCTAGATAGTATAGAAACAAAAATTTTATTATTAGAACTAGTTTGACTCACTGCTGCAAGCACTGGAGTACCACTTAATTTTAAAACACTAACACGAATGTATTGAGAATTAGACTCTCCAGTTTGCAAGACTTGAACTGAAAAATCACTATTTATTGCCTTTAATGATCTAGTCATTGAATCAGGATTATGCACTATTTGCCAAAGGCTTTGCTTTTTAGTATGACAGCCAATATTTAACAATAACAAACACAACCCCAACAATATTTTAAATAAATTTGCCTTAAATAAATTTGATTTAGCCATGCCAGATTTTTACGTAACAAGCCCCCACAATTTAGCCCCCACCTACTACTAATCCGCTATCAATTCTAATTGTTGGCTGTCCCACGCCAACCGGAACGCTCTGCCCATTTTTACCGCAGACACCTATTCCAGAGTCCAAACTAGAATTATTCCCTACCATAGACACATTTTTTAAGCATTCTGGACCATTGCCAACTAATGCTGAACCTTTAACCGGATAAGCCAGTTTACCGTTTTTAATTACCCAGGCTACGCTTGCATTAAATACAAATTGGCCAGAAGTAATATCAACCTGCCCGCCATCAAAACTTTCTGCATAAATACCATTTTCAACTGAAGCAATAATTTCATCATGCTCGTATTTGCCGTCCTGCATATAGGTATTAGTCATGCGCGGCATCGGACTACACGCAAATGACTCTCTCCTTCCATTCCCCGTTGATTTAGTACCCATTAGCCGAGCATTTAGCTCATCAAACATATAACCACGGAGTATGCCGTTTTCAATTAATACTGTTTTTTGAGTATGGTTGCCCTCATCATCAATATTCAGTGAACCACGCCGATTAGGAATACAGCCTTCGTCAATTACCGTAACATTCTCACTTGCTACTTGCTGACCAATTTTATTGGTAAATGCAGAACTTCCCCGACGATTAAAATCGCCTTCTAAACCATGGCCAACCGCTTCATGCAGAATTACCGCAGCCCAACCATTCCCCAATACTACCGGCATCTGCCCAGATGGAGCATCTACAGCATCAAGTTTTAATACTGCCTGATTATAGGCACGATCTGCATGATATTTGATTATTTCATCAGTAAGAGTATTACTCATCAAATCTCTGCCGCCACAACCGCTGCTACCCTTTTCAACTTTATTATTTTTATTAATAATAACTGTAATACTCAAATGAATAAGCGGACGGATATCCGACATTGGAGATAGATCATTGTTAATTATACAAATCTCGTCATACTCAAGAGAAAGACTAGCAATTACATTAGTTACATATGGCTGTTGCCTGCATAATTGATCAATTTTACGTAAAATACTAACCTTGTCATCCCCGGTAATAGCATAAATTGGATTATCACTAGCGTAAATAAACTGACCATCGCTATATCTGCTATATCTATCTAAACTATTTTTATTAGCATTACTCTTACTTCCGATTGTATCTATTTTAGCCACTGGTTCAACAAATATATTTTCTACCAAATTACTAATAATTTTTGCATTTAATGAATTAGTGTAACTTAAGAATGATTTATCATGACAAATAGCCCGCACTCCAATACCACTATCTACCGCAAAACCACCCGACTTGATAATCCCTTCATCTAAAGTAAACGATTCATCAAAAGAATTTTGCAGATAAAGATCACAAAAATCAATATGTTTTAACATCAGTTTTTGTACCATAGCTCGCAAAAATTCAACATCCAGCTCATTAGCTTGCAATAAATTTTGCTCAACCTGTTTTAATAACATATTGCTCTTTGTCTTTCTGTTTTTTAATTTTGAACTGCGTCATATTTTTAATTTGTATTTAATCTTAAATATCTTTCAATCTGACTTAATCTATTTACTTTGTAAATTTAGCCGATCAATCTTATAACTAACATCATATTTACTCCGCAATGCACCCAAATATGCGCCAAAGGCGAGCATTGCATCAGAATTTAATAACTGTTGGGTAACTTGCTCATTTTGCTCATCCAATTTACTATCCACATGTTCTCCGGTTATTTTGTAAATTATAACTGCACCATTAGCGTCTACGCTGCTTGTATAAGCTGGTAATTTTTTTAAACTAGCCGAAAATATTTGCTTAACCGCAGCAGGAGTAATATCATCAGTTTGGCCTAACATAGTAACGTTTTCTGGATTAGTAAAACTCATACCCGAGGTTATACCATGCTGTAAATTATTTAGCTGCTTTTGTGCTTCGAGACTAGCCATCTCGCGAGCGGAGGCTGTTTTTATCTGCTTAATAATGTCTGGTTTTACTTCGGTCAAAGGCTGTACTCTAGATGTAGCATGGTCGGTTACCCGATAAACTGCATAACTTCCATCTCCAATATCTACCAGCTCACTATTATTATGCTTAACCATTACATCCTGACTAAAAATAGCCTTTTGTATTTTAGGATTGGCAAAATCGCCACTCAACACACCTTTATCCACCCAACCATTACTGCTTCTAATCGGCAACTCTAATTTTTTAGCAGCCGGATCTAAACTAGCAGGGTTATTATAGGTAAGATCATTTAACTGGTCTGCAGTTTTCTGTAATAATGCCTGAGACTTTTGCTTTTGTAACTGAGACATAGCCAGCTTTTTTACGTTATCCGGGTTATTGCCTACAATAGAATTTAACTTTATGATATGATAGCCATATTGAGTCTCGACCAAATTACTAATTTGACCTGGTTTTAAGTTAAATACCGCAGTTTCAAATGGTTTTACCATAACTCCATGACCAAAAGTTCCTAACTCGCCACCCTTACCCGCCGATCCGGGGTCTTGAGAATATTGTTTAGCCAATTTAGCAAAACTATTAGGGTTCTGCCTAACTTGACTCAAAACCTGCTCAGCCCTAGACTTAACTTCCGCCCTAGTTTTAGAATCAGCATTACTCGGAACACTAAACAAAATATGTGACGCGTCCACCTGCTCATTAATGGTTACTTTTGCTTTATGTGAATCAATGTATTGCTTCAATTCCGCATCAGAAATCTTAACTTTAGACGCCATAGTTAAAGCATCTATCACAATATACTGCAGTTTTACCTTCTCTGGAACAGTAAACTTGCTTATGTTTTGAGCATAATAGTCATTAATTTGCTTTTCAGTAGGATTAATTTTATTATAAAACTGTGACGGGTTGATAGTATAACTTGTAATACTTCTTTCCCGGCTCAATAATTTAGCAAATTTCTTTTGAAATAATTGCGACGAAAAATACGAGTTATTAAATAAATCCAAAAACTCTGTGAGAAGCAGTTGCTGTCCAATATTCCGCTCAAACTCCTGGGCACTGATTAGCTTTTCTCGTAAAAAATCTTGATATTTGCTTAAATCAAATTGACCATTGCTATCCTGAAATTCAGGCATCGCAGCAATTTTTTGCTGAAGTTGTGTTTTAGTCGCCTGCATGTGATAATCATCTATATTATTCAGTAATAATTGACGATTAATCAATCCAAACATAACCTGCATTTTATCTGTATTTTGAGGATTTTGCAAAATTGCATTATCAATGTCACGCGGATAAATCCTGAAACTGCCTACCTTCGCTACATATCCATCATCCCCAACATTGCTTAAATACCCACCAATCCCCCATAGTGCAAAGGTGATAATAATGACAATCATTATCCATTTTACTACCTTTTGATTTTTCTCAACAATATTAAACATGCCCTGCCAATTCCTTAAAATAAAGTTAGCATATTAAACGTGGCTAAACTGTATGATTAACTTTATAACCTCAAGAGGTGAAGTATAACATAACCTCAGTAATTCACGCACAAACTTCATTCTAACACTCTTCGCTTTAAGGCAACTAAATGTACTAACCCTTTTAGCGCAATATCTCCACAAATTTGGATATAAACGTCATCAAATCATCAAAAAATTCAGTCGAATAACCCCTCAATACACAAATACTTAAAACATCATCAAAAAAATCCTGTAAAATCGCATCTTTACCACAAAACATACTTATACTTAAACATACTTATTTTTTCAAATTACCTACAAAATTTAAGGGAGATGTGCAATATAATGCTACTATGTCTAGATATTGGCAATACCCACCTCTGCGGTGGAATCTTCTTAGAAAATAGCTTGCTGCTGCAATTTCGACATGACTCAAAATATATAGGTACTTCAGATGAACTAGGAGTTTTTATCCGTAACGTTCTGCGTGAAAATGATATTGACTACCGTAAAATCCAGCAAGTTGGAATTGCATCAGTGGTTCCAGGTATTGATTATACTTTACGTGCCACTTGCATTAAATACCTAAATCGTAAACCTCCACTATTTTTACGTCCCGGCATAAAAACTGGAATACAAATTAAAACGCATAATCCAAATGAAGTAGGCGCTGACTTTATTGCTGGAGCAATTGCAGCGGTAGAACTATATCCCAATCAAGAATTACTGATTTTTGATCTTGGAACCGCAACTACCGGATGTTATATAAATAAACACGCCGAATTTCTCGGTGGCGTCATCGCACCGGGAATTAGGGTAATGATGGACTCATTACAAAGCAATACCGCTAAATTATTTGAGGTAAGTATTGTCACACCAGAATCTGTTATCGGAAAAAACACTAAAACAGCAATTCAGTCAGGTATATACTATTCACAAATAGGTTTAATTAAAGAAATTATTGCCCACACTATCAGTGAATACCAGCTAACTGAAAAACTAACGGTAATTGCAACCGGAGGATTTTCTCATTTGTTTAACAAAAGCAAGGTATTCGATCAACAAATCCCTGAGTTAGTACTGCTTGGCATTAAGAAAATGGTAGAAATGAATCAAACTCAATAACATTAAATATAACAAAATGCGCAAAGGTGTCAACTATGCAGACAGACGCATGACAACAAAATTAACTCAACAAGATATACATGAGTTTTGGCAACAACATAGCCGGTTTCTCAAAACTAACCTGGTTACAGAGTCAGCTAACCCGCTAACCGCCAATTTATCCACTATCTGCAAGACAGACTTGGCTAAGGCTTTTGCTATATTTAAACAAGTTGAATTAAATGCTATAATGGCATTAACTAATTATACGCATCAAATTGCAGCTTTGCAACAAGATATCTGGCAAACTATACATAACGGGCATACAATCTATTTGATTGGCTGTGGCTCTTCCGGACGCCTTGCTATTTTACTTACTCGTCTTTACCGATTGTATAACCCTCAAACATCTTTACAGGTAATTGGAATAAATTCGGGTGGGGATGTAGCGCTAGTAAAATCAATTGAACAATTTGAAGACAACCCAAACTTTGGAATTAAACAACTGCTGCAGCAAAAATATACTAAAAACGATTTAGTAATTGGCTTAACTGCCAGCGGCGAATCGCCATTTATTACCAAAGCCGTTGAATATGCCACCCACACCAACCCTGGTATACAACCATGGCTGGTTTTTAATAACCCCGCCACCTCATTACTCGAACGTAATCCACAACATATTATCAATAATCCGCACATAAAATTGCTAGCCCTTGATGTAGGAAGTATGGCATTAACCGGCAGCACTAGGCTACAAGCAACAACTGCCATGCAAATTGCACTCGGTATCGCTTTATGTAATAAACCTAATCCCCATAACAATAGCAGTATTTGCCGACAAATCGGACAAATATATCAGCTAATCCAAGCAATTCCGCTAACAAAACTATCTGGCATAACTGCTCTTGAAAAAAACATCGTTGCCCAACAAAAATTTATACTTTATCAAACCAATGATGCAGTACTTGGATTAAGTTTACTCGCCGATACTACCGAACGTGCACCAACATTTAATTTACCGCCATTTGAAAACATGAACTCTTTATCGTACAGTCAACCGTCTCCATTCTATATAAGCATGTTAAATACAAGCTCGGCAAATGATGCCTGGCAAATACTTTTAGCACAACCGCCCATATGCTTAAACTGGGTGAACTATCCAGAAACTACCGCCCAATATATAAACGGTTTTGATTTATCAGCAACTAGCAAAAGAAGCAGCGGAGTGTACTTACCTAATCAACAATATGGTGCATCATGGCTACTCATACAAAATAAGCAGCTCCAGATTAATTTGGACATTTCACCAAATGGCAATAAGGAACAATTTAACCTGCTGCTGCCGGATGAATTATTGCAGCGTACTTTGGTCTATAAACTACTCTTAAATAGCCATTCCACTCTCATGATGGGAGCATTAGATTATTTTGAAGGGAACATGATGTTATCTTTGAACCCAAGCAATTTTAAATTAATTGACCGGGCAATTAGGTATAGTCAGTTCATTCTCAAACAGCAGCATAATATTACGCTTGACTATAATATTATTGCTGAGACTGTATTTAAACAAATTCAATACCTAAAAGCTGGCGAATCTATTGTAAAAAAAGTAACTGCCCTACATATAGATAATTATAGATAATTTTTTAGCCTGAGCTAACATTATCAGTCTAATTTATTCACAGACATAAATCAGCCTTAGCAACTTCCTTGATCTTCTATTGAGATGGGCTATTAGTTAACTAACTAGTAGCCTTACAAAATGAATATTCCTTAATATTATTTTTTGTTAATCTCCTTTATTTGCTCACCTCTCTCCTCTACTTGAGCAGACAGGTGAAGCACATGCTTCAGTAGATTGTTGTGTTTTTCTAAGGTTTGATTTTCACTTTCAGTTAAAGCAGTAATACAAGATTTATAACCACTTTCAAAACTCAGTACAACATTCTCATAATCAGGCAGAACTCCTTCTACTTCAAACACCCCAGTATTCCATTGAGCAAGATTTTCCAAGCGAAACATGTCAAAAAATTCACCTGCTTCCTTACTAAAACTAATTCCCTGTTGAATTAATTGACTCTCAATTTCAGCTTGTTTAATCTGTAACATTGTGAAACATTCATTTGCTGCAATTATATCTTTCATCTGAATTTTTACCATTTCTATGTTTTTTATAAGCGGACTAATTTCTGCCATTAACCGTTTCATCTTGATTACAGCATTACCAATACTCTCAATAGCATCTAGCATATTTGGTAAGGTTTTTGTATACATTTGCTGACAATCCAGCTTGTGGCAGCCTTTTGCACCTACTACATCCCCAATATGAGCATAGTGTATAATACGGCCATATACTATGTCAAAAACTGGTGTGGTTGCATCTTCTATTATAGTGGCCCACCTCTTTCCATCAAACAAGGGTGTGGTGGAAAGACGACCCTTAGAAGCCGAATTACGCTCAGCAATAGCAGCCTCCATAGTAGCTTTAGAAACAAACTGGTCAAATTCTCCTTCAAGTTGTTTTAAAATTGCTGGTACTTGCAGATCATTTCCTTGTAACTTAGATTGAAATTCAATTATTCGTTCTGCTCTTTCAATAAACTTGGCGCCACAATTTTGGATATGCTCCTTGTATGGACCCCCATTAATAGGGCTATAGCGTACTTCATCATCTCGTTCTCTTAAGCCCCGTGCCATAAAATCTGTTAATTCAAAATTGCTGACGCTAGCAATAATACTTGTTATTTCATTTGCTTTATCCCGTTGCAATTCATGCAATTTTTTCTCTAGTTCTGCTAGTTTGTTTCGTTGTTCTTTGGTTGAGTCTAAAAATTTAACATATGCATTTTCTAATAACTTATTTTGCGGTTGCAACTTATTCGCTACACTGGTTTTTCTATTATAGCTATATCTAATCGCTTCGTTAAACCAGGCATTCTTTTTTAAGATTTCTACACTAATCTTACCAACACCTACATTAACAGTCTCTGATTTTACAGTTATAGAAAAACTAATTGATGTATTTCCTGCTGACCCAACCCGAGACACACCAAATTTTTTAAATTCAATGATATTATCTAACTTTACTTGCGGGTTAACTGTAACATTTAAATGCGGTAGTAATTGATCATATGATACCACAAATAACTCTCTAGGCAAATCCTTCGTTAAATCCTTCGTTGTTAAAGCAGATATACGCCCATCAGGAATACTAAGATCATTTAAAGCAAGTCCTCCTAATTTCTTTATATCGAGTGGAGTGTTTGTAGATACAGGCATGTGCAAATCTGCTACCCATCGATATTCATGGGTAGGTTGGTTATAAGTATTAAAATAAAGAAAAGCTGCTGCTTCATCTTGCGAAACAAGCACATATGGCAGGTTACGGTTATCACTATACAGAACAAAATGCGGAACAAGTTGTTGAGCTTGTAGATGAGGACTAATCATTACTCTGCCACGTAAATCTGGATGAATCAAGTTTTTGATTGGACTCTGCCAATTTTGCCAAGTTTGACCAGTAGGATTTCTAAGCCAATACTGAGTTATAGGAAAATGTTGTTGATTTATCATTTGAACGCGAAGCGAATCTTTGCGCGGTACTGCAACAACCTCAGATTGATTCAAATTTTCTGCAAGCGCTTCAGCAAGCGCTTGAGCTTGAGCTTGAGCTTGAGCTTGAGCAATAGCAATAGCTCCCGAATTTACTTTTGGTATACACACGGTTTTTTTAGTATAGCGCTTCAGAAAAATTTCTGCAGAATGCTTAACACGATTGTTAAAAAATAACTCAGCTTTTTCAGATTCATTATCAATTTGAACAGCATGCAATTGAGCCATGCTAGAAGCAAATTTACCCTTCAACTGAAATAACTTATTTATACTTTTTTGAGCATGTGCAACTTGACCATTAACATACCTGGCTCTATCCATATTTTGCAGTCCTGCTCCATATTTGTCCTTTAAATCAACTATAGAATGCTCAACAGAGGAGCAAATATCCTCTCGCAATAATAAAAACTTCTGATACTCAGCGTAAGCTTGGCCATCCAGATCACAATCTTTAAACAAAGAATGTTCTATATAAGTTGCGGCTTGCTTCACATGGGCACTAAGTTCTTTTTGAAAAATGATAAGACTATCTTGCATTTCCTGCGCTATTTCGGTGTTGCGTAAATAATTTGCAACTACACTAGCATTAATTTTCACAGGCCTCTTATGTTGTTTTATCTCTTGTTTTTGCCCTTTATCTTGTATTGACTCTGTATGTTGAATCAAAATATTATAAAACTTACCTGTTAAGACAAATGAAAAAGTTTGATTTGAATTTCTATTCACAAGCCCCCTAAAACGTAAAACTGCCTGTTTCGCATCACTGTTAGTTACGTTTTCATCCATAGTTACAAGTGCATGAGTTGAATCTGCCTGTTTAATATCTGAACCACGAGCATTCCTTTGACCATAAAATGAAAAATATCTTTTATCTGAAAGAGCTTCCATTTCCATTTCTGAGGTACACATAATAGGTGGTTCAGTCGGGCCACGATAAACGCGCTTAATATTATCTTTACCATAATAAACAATTCCCTGAATTTTAGATAAAGAGTCGTTTCTACTTTTAAGTATCCGCCATAATTGTGCAACAACTGATTCTGGAGTGCCATCTGGACTTTTACAAATACCTGCCACATCAATAATTGCTCGAGTATCTTGATTAGCACACCCTAACAATGAGTTCAATATCTTAATTAAGTGTGTTTCTCCTAAATTATCAGAATCCTCCAAAACATGAACTTTAGAATTATTAGCTCGCCCCATAATTTCCAAGCTCAGCTTACCGTCACTTGCTGGATCTATTTTGGGCTTTAAAAAATACGAAGAGGTACCACCTATGGTTCCGGAACAACCTCTTATTTTATCTGACAAGGAACCCATTTCATATCTATCGCTATTAGCACGCACCTCATCTGATCTTACTTGAGTAGCAACAACCGCTGCACCGAAATAAATCCTAACCTCATCTGAGGGATTTTGTAGAAAATCATTATAAAACCTATCTTTTGCCAATTTAATCTCAGACTTATCTTGCATAAATGCCAAATCTCTGAGCCTATCTAAAAAAATATTGCCATTATTGTCATTAACATCTTTTACATATACGGCTATCTCACTTGGAAGGGCACTCTGTCGCATCTGGGTTATAAGAAAATCAAGATGAGGTTCTTTTTCAAGTAGAGTTTCTAGTGAAAGGTAATAACAAATTGTTGCAATTGCAGCTACCTCAGTATTGTCAAAAATAGACATCCCTTTAGGCGTATTCGTACCCTCATAAGGCACTGCAATTAATAAAGTTGATTTAGATATTTGGTCGCCATAATATAGCATTTGACTTCCATCTACTTTAAAACGAATACCAAAATGTGTGTTTGGTTGTTTATTAGTAATAAAAGACAGAATATTGGGGTCCAAAAGAAGTGCACGTACTAATAAAATCCCCTGCATTTCTTCTTGACTGTAATTTACCTGACGATCAAGACTGTCCAAGCCATTAGTTGGCTTTAATAAATAATCTATTAAGGTTTGATGCTGTTCCTGTATACCTAATGCATTTAACATTGGTCTCACGAGTTGTTCAGGGCTTGTATTTTGTTGCTGTTGGATACATTTAATTAATGAAACCAACGGTACAAGAGATAACTTGGCAATAGGGATTTTTTTTCCTTCGGTATAGTTTACTTCACAGGATTTAAAATCTTGGGTTGCGTCAAGCTCATCAAAGACAGTGTACGTTGTTATTGAACGGATCTGCCCCAAAACTTGCTTACATCGGAGACATAATTGCACTTCATCTCCTACAAGCGCATTTGTAACAATCATATGCCCCAAGGCTAATTCCTGAGCTTCCATACTTTGACGAATTTCAGGCCATTGAATTAATACAATTCCCTTATCCCTAGCGTCATGATAGAATTGTAAACGTTGCTCTAAATCTTCTATAATAAGGTTAAAGGAAGCAATTTTATCTTCTCCAATAGGATAGCGAGAAAATTCTTTATCCTTAATCACATTTGAACCTAAAATATCAAAAAGCTGTTTATTAAATGATGTCGAATTGTCTTCAATAACTGCACGTGGAACAATATAACGTACAAGTGATTTTTCTTGTGCTGGTTTTTCACTTTCTAAAGCAATTTGCACTAAAGCGAGCAAAGGTAAAAGTGCCGTTTTACCAAATCCCATCCGTGCCTGAATAGCATCAATAGATTCAGGGTGTTCATCTGGCAACATTAAAGCTCTAAATAATTCAACCTGATTTGCATTACACCGATAACCATAATTTTCTTCAAAAAGTAAAAAAGCTAGCTGAATTATTTTTTCAGTTTTTTGATTGCCTGTTAAACCTTCTTTAAAAACAAGATCAATATCGTACTGCCTTTTATTATTTAAAAGCTCAATTTTATTTCGTTCGCCTAACATAGGAGCTTTTTGAATATTTTCTATATGCTGCATTTCGGTTTTATGAAATAAATATCTAATAAGAGCATTACGTAAACCAGGTAATTTATCTACCTCAATAGAACCAGGGAATTGACCTGTTAAAACGGCACGCTTGCACTCAACCATAGACAACGAGGGGAAATTTGTTTTCAAAAAATATTCCGCATCAAGTAGCTTAGACGTATGTATTTCTTTCTCTACTTGTAATTTACTATCAATTAATTTTTCTGCTGCTGCGTCTTTAAAAGTAAATACACTCCCTGAGCTTGCTGCCTCTAAGAAAAATCTGCGTAATTTTTCGGCAATAATTTTTTTATTATTAGCCGCAAGCGGCATATCCGCCATTAATGCTAATATCTCATTGCTTTGAAACAAAATAGAAGGACTCTTCTTATCTGTTACAACAAAGTAGTAATCATGGTTGTTATTAATATAACCAAGTTTACAAAGTTTTTTTAGAATACTTTCTATATCGAGTCGTTTAATCCCTAAAATCCCTTCTGAATCAGAAAAAGTTCCACCCACAGATAATTTAGAGCACACAGTTTCTAGATTAAAATAACCAAATTCTTCAAGATAAAAACCTTGAACTTGCTCAGGACTATGTGATTGAAATTGACCAACTAATTCCAATTGATGTGGTGAAATAGCAGTATCAACCAATTTTTTTCTGGCAACAATAGCATCTTCTTGAAAAAATCTTTCTAGAAGATTGGTTTTTGATAAACTCAATAAGTGCTGAGCAGATATTTCTGGGAATGGAGTTATACCTTGAGTAACTGCCTGCGAGTTATTCGTTAAAACATTAGCAACATTGGGACAAAATTTATGCATAAGAATAAGCACTTCCGAGGGAAAATTTCTGTCGCTTATACCATCTAAAAATTCACGGCAGTGTGTTTGTTGAACCTTAAAATTGTTACGTAACGCGTCAATTTTATCTTGATCTTCAGAATATAATTGGATACCACCTTCCATTTCTAGAAGAGCATTTTGACACAGCAAAAGTTCAAGATATAATGCTAATGGCTGGTATTGAGTAGAATCATCTGTTAGTTGTTTGACAGTTTGTGAGCAATTTAATAAAAGTTCTTTTGTTTGCTTATTCAGTGGGCTAGAAAAATGATGTTTTGCTAATTCATGAATCAAATTATTAACCGCAGGCAATTTACCCACATCATAATCATCTTTAAGAGCATCTTGACTTATATTTTGAATGAGATATAAACAGCTATGCAAGTCACGTGGTGTTATTCTATTATCTTGGGAATTTTCAAAATAAAGCGTAGGCAATGAACCTACAAAAGAAGCTCGATATTTAGTTTCTTCTTGGGCATAAGCTAATTGATTTTCTAATAATTCCGGCATACCACTTAGGATAGAATTACCTGATGAGCCTGTTAAGTGCACCATAACATATAATTTTCTTTTATATTTTTTTGCAATCTCTGATTCCAACTTTGCAATACTAATTCTTAATCTTTTTATATTATGTTTTACCACAAGAGATGGTGTCGCTATACCTTCTTGTTCAGCAAGTTCTAACCTAAGGTTGTTTAAATGAGACTTAAGTTTACTTGGAATTTTTTGCTCTTCTTTTGGTTTTAAAGCCAAATATGGTTCAACATTTTCCAGGTCAATCACCATATTTGATATTTCTGTGCTTTCACATATCCATTTTTCCAATAAATTTATACCAGCTCTATTCAATCGAATATGTAAGTTGATTGCAGGAATAAAAAATGACTTGCCATCAACACCAAGCAAAATTTCTTCACAAGGTATGCATGTTAATAATTGATCGAAAACCTGTTGTCCAGAATTTACTTTAAATGGGAAAGTCTTAGAGCTTATAGAAATAAATTTTTTATTCTTTGTTTCTATATCCCATGATGGCGGATTAGTTTTTTGTTTAAATGATGCTACAAGATCACCTTGAGAATTATAACCATACATCTTGTTATTTTGATCATACCAAATATGTTCAATATCAAGTCTCTGCTTTATTGCAGCAGGAATAGAAACCTGTGACTCTAACGGCAAAAACTGCAACATTTCTAATTCAGAAGAATTATCAAAATTAATTGGTAGATTCTTATGGATTATTACCTGCTCATCATCTGAATTATATAAAATCTCAATTTGAAGTAATTTATTTTCATCTATACCATCTATATTAGAGTAGTAACAATAAGAATTACCTGTATGTAGATATTGCAAGCCATGTAAACCCGTAGAACGAAGATGTGGATGATTATACAAAACCGGTGGAATTCCTTCACATTCATATCCATCATGATAAACCGACCCAGATATACAGTTTACCTCAGTTTTGCCAAAAGATATAATCGACGGTTTTATGTGGTTTATTTTCAAATTTTGCTCTTGCTGAGGTTTAAAAACTCCTAGAACTTTACTGTCAGCATAACTTGACCCGTTGCTCTCAAACATAGGTTTTACACACCGTTGAGCAATTTTATCAAATCGTTCGGTAGTTAAATTTTGAGTAAATTTGCTAATATCAAATACTGATGAAGTTATTGCACATTCTGCGTTATCCACATATATTTTTAAAAACCCACAAATTTTATCTTCACTTTTAAAATAATCTTTTCTTAAATATTGGTATGCTATTTTTATTCTTAAAAGATTAGTAAAGTTAACTAATCTGCGTTTTACTTGAAATACACGCGTCAATCTAACAATCTCCCTTGCATACCCCATGAGCATACGGCTTGTATCTCCTGACCGAATGAGGTTAGTATTAAAATTTTTTACAATTTCATTATATTTCTCAGCCTTTAACAAGGTTTGATTAGGAAATAGCTCCAACATAATGTCCGCCTTAAAAATGATCGGAGGCGGAGTTAATGTGGCTGAATTTACATCAAGTTCTTTCTCATTCACTTTCCACTGTGGTAATTTAACAGCAAAATACTGTTCCACCCGTTCAATAGCCGTGACTATAAAAGCAAAAGTCACAGCTCGGAAAACTCTATCCCAGTCTTGATCACTAACAGCCTGTTCTGCTTCAAATACATCCATACTGCTATACGCAAAAACATATTGTAAGGAACTAATAGCAAGGCTTAAGCTACTGCGTGCTCTCAAATAATCAATGAAGCTACGCGTCTGCGGAGTTTTAGGAACTTGCGTAGCGCTTTGAAATGCCAGTTCAATTTCACTTTCATCAAGCCCTTCAAGACCTATTGGAGAACCTTGCAACATAGTCCCAACTTTTTCGATAGAAAAATCATCTGGTACATTATCGTCAATGTTTATCTCTGGCAATGGTCTTTCAGCTAGAAGACAAAATTGAACAAGATACTTTCTATTTTTTTGTGTTACATTTATTGGTCCATTGCCAATTATATTTAGATACGTATTAAGAAAAACCTTTCTCCATGAGTTACCCCTATTAAATACTGATACACCCCATTCATCCGCAAAAGAAATTTCTAAGAATAATTGAAGGAACTGAGTATTAGTTGAGTCTGATGGAGTATTACCTAAGTCTATACCAACACTTCTAAAACATGAATACAAATATAAAACAATACTTCGTGAAACAGGTAAGGTAAGACTCTCAAATATCCACTCTACCCACTCAATTTTTTCCGCTATAGCTGCTCCGTTAGGATAAGAACTTAATTTCAGTAGTTGAAGATTCGCATCAATAGGTTGATTTCCAGCACTCATACCAGTGACAAAACCTGGTATACCATTTAAATTATCGACTTCATTTACTTGTTCATTTGAAACAGCAATATTCTTAGGTATTGATTCAATATCAAATCCATGATGCACCTCTTGAATAACACTACTATTAGTATTCTGAGAATTATTTGCAGCTTGTGCACCCCGGATTCTACCCCTATATTTGGTCTGAAACTGGTTAATACTTTCAAGGTGATTTCTATTTAACATTTTCTTTGTATCTTTTACTTGAACTTTAAGGAATGGAAGCTCATATGGAAAAGGAATACCTATCTTTTCTAAGATCCACGCACGAAAACATTCTGACATTTTTTGTTGTTGTACTGGTTGACTAGAAATTCCTAAAATTTCCTGCTCCTGTTCATAAAAAAGAGTCTCAATCCAAATTTGTTGTAGTTCATCAGACCATTGTCTAAGCGCACTTAAATTTAATGTATCATAGGTGACTTGATTTAAAGCACTATTATTTGAACTGCCGGTTGTATTTTGTGTAGTGTTATTTGCAATATTTATTCTAGCTGAAAATTCTTCAACAGAAAACACCACACCACGTAGAATCGGATAATTATCTTGACCCAGGAGCTCTAATGTATTCTGTGCAGACTGTAATAAACGTAAGTCTACTTTTGATACTTCGCTAGTGTTCGGATTGGTAAATGGAATTAATTCAAGCGTTTTTAATAAAAAAAGACCTTGTGGATGTTGTTGCATTGTGTGTAATAACAGATTGTTAACCATTTTCTGATGTCTTAGCTCTACTCTTGAAGAACAATCATGGATTAAATCCAGGTTTTTTCTATCTTCATTATTACTTATTGTATTAGTCATTTTTTCATTCATATTTTTAAAGATTATATCATTATTTTTATTTAAAAATTCAAGCGCTAATTGTGGCGATAAGTTCTTAATAAAATTATTTTCATAGTTATGTATTTCTCTTAATATAGACTCTACATCACTTAAATATCGCCCAACTGGCTCTTTTTTAGTTGGATTGTTTTTTATACTATCCTCCTTATCTGTAGGCGGTGTAAGTTTATTTATACTGTCTGCGATTGTTTTTAAATTACTATCTTGTTTAAAATTACCGATATTGTTTTGCAATGCTTGAAATCTGTCACTCATACTCCCTTTAATTTCAACAAGAGCATTATATACAGCAGAGTTTAAACCATCAATTTTGGGTTTGCTTTTCTCCCACAATTCACGATCTGCTCTTAAAGTTATAAGTTGACGCAAAAGAGCAAAGCCCTCCTGTAACAATAGTTTGTCATCACCAGGAATCTCAGTTTCTTTTAGACCTCTCTCGACTTGAGTTTGTTGCCTGTTAATTTGTTCAAGCAGTTGAGTTGGTTCAAACGAATTAGTATCATTTATTGCCTGTAAAAGTCCTTCATAATCAACTTGATATTTGTTGCCAACCTGAGTTATTATTTGGTTAATACGTTGTTTTATATATTTAAATTCACTACCCTCCACCCCAAAATAGGTATTCTGTAATTCATTAGCATCAAGAATGCGTAACCTATTGCTCCATTGTTGAGTAATGCGAATTTCATTATTTTGATGTTGTTTTAAAATAATAGAAGGAGATACTTGAGGCATAGATTTAGTAAATTTCTTGAGTTCATCCAGACGAAATAAAACACTTTGGGTGCTTATTACATTTTGAGAGTTTCTATTTATTGCTTTGGCAATTATTTGCCTTTCATTAAATTCATCATCTGCAGTCAAACAACCGTTTACGACCATCATTAAGTGATCGTCCCACCCACCTCCTTCGACAGCATTTAGGTCTTTTAATAACGATTTTTTTATTTCATCCACTTTATACTCATGAGTTTGTTTCAAATCAGGTTCAATTTCATTGAAATAATTTATGAAAGCTAGTTGATTAGAATTTGGTTTATGCAAAATTGCACACTCATTATAAAGCGCAACAATATCTTTATAAGTCAGTAGATTTTTTATCATATCCTTCATTGTATTGGTTAAAACAGTACCAAATTTTGTGCTAGAAAAAACGCTCCAACCACGTATCCCTCGATGAGTAGTAATTGTTTCAATAAGATTTTTAGCATTTACAGAGTTTTGCTCATTAGGAACATAAGCAGAAGAACTATCCTTTTTTAATCCTAGCCATTCTCTAATAGCTGCAAGCAATTGAGAACGTTGAATAGAATTATCTGCCTTTGACAATCCGTGATTTTCTGTTCGAGAAAAATTTTCTAATAAAGAATTTTTAGCTTGATCTTTAGTAGACTGATTAACTTTCTTGCTAGTTGTAGTAGTATTGGGTGTAGTAACTTTCTTGCTAGTTGTAGTAGTAGTATTAGGGAAGGACATAATAATTGTTTTACCTTTCAGTGTAATAGGTTATAGTTATAAATAAAATTTTGCTCCGGAATTAATTTTCTAGAAATATCACCATTGGGTAACAATGGCTTGTATGAAGAAATTTTATTGTGGAATAAGAAAATATGCAAGCATAATAATAGGAATTCAATCTAAAATCAATGGCACTATCTACAAATTGCCATTTATTAACATAATTTTTTAAAGCTATGGCAAGCATTTCGATGAAATATGCCAAGCTGCAAACTTAGAATTACTTAGTAAATACTTGTAAATCTATATACTTAGTTTACAATTTTGCTCCCCCTGTTCTTTCAAATGTGCAACCAAGCACAATTAAAATATGTCTTAAATAGTTTAAACAGAACTCATTACAGCAGTTTCATCCGCAAGCAGGTCGAAAATAGTAATATCAATCACAATTTGTTGTCGACCAACGGTCTTTCCATCTAACGCTTTAAGGTTTTCAATACACTTTTCGCGGGTAACCAGAGATTGGAAGTTTAGGGTACGTAATTCTTCCACGAACCCCTTAAGAAAATAATTATTTAGATTATTCGCTTTACAGAACAGCCATGGTTGAGCAAAATTATCCATTTTTTGTTTATTATTAGTGCCCTCAAGATATTCTTTCAATGCTTTATCAAATACTGTTTTGATATCAGTAGGATAGGCTGGTTTTTCCACAGAACCTTGGGGGACAGGAAACCATCCTTTAATCTCCTCTTTAGTTTGGTGGTTGTCTACCTTAAATGCCCTATCTAGCTCGTAACGCATTATTTCACGAAACTGATTCTTAATAATATCGCTAACGCCAGCGTTGTTATTAATTAAGCCTTGTATCTTACGATAGAATTCATTAATAGCCCCCTTTTTAGCATCTGGATGTGTAATTGTATCTAAACTTTGATGAATTTTTCTAATATTTAAACGAAACCGATTCTGGCTTGCCATATCAATCATTTTACCCCCGGAATTCTGTTTATCAACAATGGGTAAATTTATTTTAAATTCAAGCTCATTTATATTATCCGTGGTCACTGTTTCTAAATTACGCATGCAACTACCATCTAAGTACCTAACCCGCTTATATTCTGGCGTATCTTGGCCAGATCGATGAACAGATGATTTCTCTTTCAGCATTTGCAAGGTTTCATTTATAAACTGATTATAATCTTCAACCGTATTAAACTCTTTTAATGTTTTTTTAGATTTTCCAAATAAACCCTGGATTTCCATCTTGACTACCACCTGGTTATCTAATTCCAATGCTGAAACTTTGATTTCAGACCCACTATCATATGTTTTCGATTCTTTTAACTTAGAAAATAGTTCTGTTAACTGCCAAATGATTTCACCATCTCTAACAAAGTCCTTTTGCTTAAAACTTTGCCCAGAAAATATCGCCGCTATTGCAAAAATAAATGCAGTTACAGAGTTTCTATGCTTTACTGCAGTTTTTACAACTTCGACAGCAGTTTTGGGTTTAAATGCTCGAGTTAATGTAGCCTTACTTAGAGTTTTATTCACATTCATTTTATTCACATTCACTTATCATCTCCCTAAAAAGTTTTGCAATTACTAAATTAATAATTAGCACTCCACTTATATCTCAAAATTCGACTAATTATCAAAAATAGATTGTAACAATAAGGTGGTTTATTTGGAGGGTTTTTTTGGGTGTTCTAATGCAGGTATACTTTTATCAATAAAATATGGCATTAAAATTGGACATAAAAAATTAATCGGTGCTATAGCTCTAACCTGGTTACGTCTCAATTTATTCAAATTCTAAGTTATTTACATTTCCTAACTGTGGAGAAGTAAAAATGCGTAAGCGCCACTGCCAGAGCATCGGCTGCATCAGCTTTGGGTTGACCATTAAGGTTCAATAAATACTTCACCATTTTAGCTACTTGCAGCTTTTCTGCATGTCCGTACCCCACCACTGACTTTTTAATTTGTAAAGCAGTATATTCAGTAACATCAATATTGTTAAGCACACATGCAGCAATTGCTGTACCACGCGCCTGTCCAAGCAACAATGTTGATTGCGGGTTTATATTGACAAACACCTTCTCAACACATGCAATTGTTGACTTAGTGTCATTAATAACCTGACTAACTCCATTCACAATAACCTTTAGACGATTAGCTAAAGAATCACCAGTTAACGTGGTAATAACCCCAGACAACACATAACATGGTTTGTTTTTTATAATTTCAATCACCCCAAAACCTGTATTACGCAACCCGGGGTCAATTCCTAAAATCCGCATAGCTAAAATCCGTATAAATCAATCCATTGCCAATCTAAGCAAAATATCTTACTACCCACTGTATTCTAAACTTGTATTCTATCATAGTTCTATCTAATATTAACCCTACTTTTACCAACTCCAAGCGACTTCTGCATTATTATTTTTATACATTGATACCCCCAAAAGTAGTACAATAACTAATTGCAAGTAATGCTTATAAATTTTGGAGAACTGTAATAATGAGTGATAAGTTTAAACTTGATCCACAGCTAACCATCGACGCACTAGAATATCACAAATACCCTAGACCGGGTAAAACAGAGGTGGTGTCTACTAAAGCCGTCGCAACTCAACGTGATTTATCTCTGGCATATTCACCAGGTGTTGCAGCTCCATGTTTAGCCATTCATAAAGATGCAGCAACTGCATATGATTATACCAATAAAGGTAATTTAGTTGCAGTTATCACCAATGGTACTGCAGTGCTAGGTCTGGGTAATATTGGCGCTATTGCTGGCAAGCCAGTAATGGAAGGCAAAGGCGTTTTATTTAAAAAATTTGCCGGCATTGATGTTTTTGACATTGAAGTCAATGAAACCGATGTAGATAAATTTGTTGAGGTAGTGGCTGCTCTCGAACCTACCTTTGGCGGAATTAACTTAGAAGATATTAAGGCTCCGGAATGTTTTCAGATTGAAGAAAAACTCAAAGCCCGACTAAAGATTCCAGTTTTTCATGATGATCAGCACGGTACTGCAATTGTGGTAGCCTCAGGAGTCATCAATGGACTAAAATTGGTTAAAAAACCTATTGAAAATATCAAAATAGTAGTATCTGGAGCAGGAGCTGCGGCAATAGCATGTCTAAACCTACTAGTTGAACTAGGCGCTCAAAAACAAAATATTTTTGTCTGTGATTCCAAAGGCGTAATTTATGAAGGACGGGATGCAAAACTTGACTCATCCAAGCAGAAATATTGTCAAAAAACCAACTACCGAACTCTTCTTGATGCAATGGAAAACGCTGACGTATTTTTAGGCGTATCAGGTCCAGGAACTGCCACGCAAGAAATGATGTTAAAAATGGCTCCAAATCCGCTGGTATTTGCTCTCGCTAACCCCACCCCTGAAATAATGCCAGAACAGGTTAAAGAGGTGCGACCAGATGCAATTATTGCAACTGGTAGAAGCGATTATCCGAATCAAATTAACAATGTGTTGTGCTTTCCATTCTTATTTCGCGGAGCCCTAGATGTAGGCGCTACCTGTATTAATGAGGCAATGAAAATTGCTGCAGTGCATGCAATATCTGAATTAACCATGCTGGAACCCGGCGAGTTAGTTGCGAATGCTTATGGCGGTAAAGAAATTTCTTTTGGACCGGAATACATTATTCCTAAACCATTAGATCCACGCCTAATTAGAGTAATTGCTCCCGCTGTAGCTAAAGCCGCAATGGATTCTGGAGTAGCCTCACGTCCAATTGCAGACATGGAGGTATATTTAGCTAAACTCAATCAATACATCTATCGCTCCAATATGTTTATGCGTCCAGTATTTAATGAGGCGAAGAAAAACCCTAAAAACGTGGTACTGTGCGAGGGAGAAGATGAGCGGATACTCCATGCTACTCAAGAAATTGTTGATCAAAATCTGGCTAAAATCATTCTTATCGGACGTCCATTTGTAATTGAAAAACGGATTAGCAAGCTTGGACTTAGAATAAAACCCGGCGTTGATTTTACGGTGATTAATAATGAAAACGATCCGCGCTTCAAAGACTATTGGTCACATTACTATGAATTAAATAAACGCAAGGGTTTAACTCCAGAAGCAGCCAAACGGGAAATGACCAGAGATACCACCTTAATTGGCGCTTTGATGTTAAAACGTGGCTTAGCAGATGCTTTAATCTGTGGTACATTCGGCAAATTTTACGACCATTTGAGCATACTTAAGGATGTTATTGGTTACAATAATGAAGAAAAAATTTGTGGCGCCATGAATGCGCTGATGCTCCCGCATGGCAATTTATTTATCACTGATACCTTTGTAAACCGTAATCCTAGCGCTCATGAATTAGCCGGAATTACTGAAATGGCAGTTAAATCAATTAAACGTTTTGGAATCAACCCGCGAATTGCCCTACTTTCACACAGTTCATTTGGTTCAGACATGTATTCGCAAAGCGCACACAAAATGCGTGAGGTTTTAGCATTATTAAAAGGGCGTTTGCCGGAAGGAATTGAAATTGACGGAGAAATGCATGGCGATGCTGCATTAGTCCCTGCAATCAGGACTCAGGTTATGCCAGACTCTGATTTAAAAGGACCAGCTAATTTATTGGTTATGCCAAATATCGAGGCGGCGAGTATTGCATATAATTTACTGCGGGTATCTTCATCTGAAGGGGTTACTGTTGGACCTATTTTAATGGGCTTAAATAAGCCAGCGCATGTAATTAGCACTATTTCATCGGTAAGAAGGATTGTAAATATGGTTGCGCTAGCCTCGGTAGAAGCACAATAAAATTTAACTCCAAATAAAAAGGTTTCCCTGTGTATGGCACAATTAAATTTATATAAATACATGCTGATGTCGCGTGAATCAGATGCAGTTGAAGCAGAGCTGGTGAATAGTGGTGAGGCAAATTTTTTAGCATCCAGCAAGGGGCATGAAGGCAGTGTAATATTAGCGCCGTTTTTAACAGCGTCTGATTACATACATTGTCATTATCGAGACAAGGCTCTAATGTTAGCCCGTGGCATTAGCAGTGAAATGTTTTTCTATAGCGCTCTAACCAAAGCAGAATCTCATTCACACGGTCGCCAGATGGTCTCCCATATGAGCGCGGCTAAGCTGAACATTTTGAGTATAGTTGGACCAGTTGGCAATAACGCGCTTCAAGCTGCTGGTATTGCTTACGCAATAAAAAATAATACAGATAATCCAATCGTGGTGTGTAGCTTTGGTGATGGGACATCTCAGCAAGGCGAAGTTTTGGAAGCTATTGCGGAAGCTAAAAGAAGCTGCTTGCCAATATTGTTTTTTATTCACAATAACAGCTTGGCTATTTCCACCCGAACGAATGGCAAAACATTTTTTTCTCTTCCTGGTGGCGGACAACAGTACAACAATCCACAAGATCAGCAGGCTAATCACTACGCCCAATCATTTTATGAAATACCGATTACCCAACTTGATGGACGACGCCCACTAGAACAATTAGACACTATTCAAAATCTGATTACTCAGATGCGGAGTGACCGCCAACCGCAGATTGTAATATTTAATATTGACCGCCTAGATAATCATTCGAATGCAGATGATCAAAAGCTCTATCGCCAAACAGATGAAATAAATCTCACCAAAGAACAAGACCCATTGATTCTCAGTTATGAATATTTAATTAAGCACGGTATAAATCAAGAATTGCTTGACCAAACTAAACGAGAAGCCGTGAATGAGGTGCGTAAATCCTTAGACACTGCCAGATTGGGTAGCGCTCCAGCTCCCACATTTACTGCAGAAAAACCACTTCCGCCAGAGTTACAGCCCGGTGCACCTGAATACCGCGGAGATTTTGAGGATAACAATAATCGGCTCACAATGCTTGAAGCTATGAAAAGCACTTTTAATTTACATTTAGCGCAAAATGAGAAGGTGGTGTTACTTGGGCAGGATATTGAAGATGATAAAGGTGATGTTTTTGGTATAACTCGTGGATTATCCACTAAATATCCAGAACGCGTAAAAAATAGCGCACTTAGTGAATCAACCATAGTAGGAATGGCAGGAGGAATGGCCTTAGCTGGTAAATTACCTGTGGCTTTTGTCCAATTCGCTGACTTTATGCCACTGGCGTATAATCAGATTTTTTCTGAACTAGCTACTATGTATTGGCGTACTAATGGGGAATGGCAAAACCCAGTAATTGTATTTGCTGCCTGTGGTGGTTACCGTCCGGGATTAGGACCTTTTCATTCACAAACTAATGAGGCAACTTATGCGCATATTCCAGGCATTGATGTTTATATGCCGTCTAATGCGGCTGATGCTGCTGGTATGCTAAATGCTGCATTTAAATCCGGGCGTCCGTGCGTGTATTTATATCCCAAAAAATTACTTAATAACAGCAGCATTGCGGATACTACTTCAACTGATATTGGACGACATATTGTGCCTATTGGCAAAGCCAGGATTGTCACGACCGGAACTGATATTACTTTAGTCGGATGGGGCAATACTGTTGGATTGTGTAGTCAAGCAGCCGATATTTTAGAGTCTATTGGAATTGAAGCCGAAGTAATTGATCTGCGCACTATCAAGCCTTATGATATTGCTACTATTTTAGCCTCAGTTAGAAAAACTAAAAATCTGATTGTGGTTCATGAAGATAATCTTACTTGTGGCGTAGGCGGAGATATTATTGCCTCAGTTGTCGAACAAAGCGAGGTGGCAATCAAAGCTATGCGAGTTGCCAGGGGCGACACTTACACTCCATGCAACTATGATAACCAGCTAGAAGTTTTGCCCTCCACTGACAAAATTTTAATTGGTGCAGCCAAACTACTAAATTTAGACATAAAATTCGAGGAATTAGTCGCTAATGCAGATAATTCAATCTACCATGTTGAAGTAATTGGCGCTAGTCCATCAGATGAAAGCGTTTTAATTAATAAAATTCATGTAGCAGTTGGGAATAGCATCAAGGCTGGAGACATTTTAGTTGATATTGAGGCAAGCAAATCGGCAGGGGAAATTTTATCTCCCTGTGATGGTTTAATTGAAGAAATTACAGTCCAAGAAGGCAGTCGCGCAATTGTTGGCGAAATTATGTTAAAAGTTCGTTTAAGTAGTGACAGTGTTAAAAAGAACTTAAGCCAAACTAAAAAAAGAAATATAATTATCAGCCGCAAATCAATAAACACTAATACATCTGATTTAAGTAACTCGTTAAACAACACCCACAACACACCCAGCAATGCAGATTTTAGGCAATCAATTTACCCAGTTGGAATTAGCGCCCCCCATTTTAAGACCGGCTCAAGAAAAGTACTGAATGATGAAATATTAAAAAATTTTCCAGATAAAAAGACCGATGATATAGAACGCAGGACCGGAATTAAACAGCGTTTTTGGCTTAAAGATGACGAGAGCATAGTTGATATTGCAGCTCAAATTACCCATGAAATATTAGCTAAGCACGGGTTAACCTTAGCTGACATTAATAGCATTATCTGTGCTACATCTACTCCAGAAGTATATCAATCACCTTCGGTCGCTTGTCTGGTATTAGCCAAGCTCTACCAAATTTATGGTGAACATAATATCCCAGCTTACGATATTAATGCTGCTTGCAGCGGTTATTTATATGCCTTGCAAAATGCACGGGATTATTTGCAAACTAGACCATCGGAGCGAGTATTAGTAATTACAGCAGAAAATTTATCCAGCCGACTTAATTTACATGATTTTGATACAGCATTTTTATTTGGCGATGCTGCAACTGTTACCATCGTTTACGGTAGCGACTACATTGATGACAGTATTGCAACCATAGATCAAATCAACTTATCCGCAATCGGAGAAAACGGCAGCGTTCTGAATGTACCGGTAAAAAAAGCTGATGGAATACATTTAGAAGGTAAAAAGCTGTTTACTACCGCAGTCAAAGCCATGTCGCTAGCTATGCACAAATGCTGCAGAAATAGTAATATTCAACTAACCGATATAGACGTAGTAATTCCTCACCAGGCTAACCAGCGCATTACTAGCGCTGTTGAACACCGCCTGCATTTACCGCATGACTTTATTTATAGTAATATTGCTACCTATGGCAACACGTCAGCCTGCACTATACCCATTGGTATGGCAGAAGTATTACCCACTGAAGTAAGCGGACATAAGATAGGGCTATGCGCATTTGGCGGAGGATTTACTACTGGGGCAGCCTTGTTGACTATACGCTAGGCTACATATACTCAAAGTATTTGAATGTTGTACCAGGAATGTTACAATAAATTGCGACGGGGACGAGTCCCGACGAGTCCCGACGCATCCCCCTATGTACACAAACGAGTACATGAGGAGCAATTTATAAAACATGACAAAGTCCAGCTTTTAGCTTTGCAAGTAAACCAAAGACGAAGAGTATATATGCGCTAGAGCAACAGCATTATATATAATGAGGGTGTTTTAAGATCTCAGATTTTAGTCTTAATCACCCCATCTCATAAAATACGCGTTAACTCTTTACTGAAAAAATTTTGTTTAAAGATTCCTCTGGAAAATAGCCCCGACAAACACCACGAAGAGCATAGGTAAGAAAGTTTTGCATTGTTTTTTTATTTTTACAAAGTGGGTTTCTAAACCATTCAATATATGTAAGCTGTATATCGGTTGTTAGGCAAGCCGGATACAATTTACCAAAATCATCAAACGCATCTTTTAGGTCTGTTGCTATTTTATCTTCTAAATCACGATTAAGTGTTATTAGAACCACTATTAACGTACACATAAGAATTGTAACCGTTCTTGACCTTGTTGAGTCCAAGCTACCACGTTCATAGTTCAATGTTTTTTCATCTCCCAATAGTCGTTCGAATAGTCTAACAATTTGATGTAAAAAAATTTCTTGATTGTCTTGAGATAACTTTTTATAGTTATATACAACCGGCCTCCACAACTTATTGATCTCGTGGTAAAATTCATCAAAAATCACATCTGCTACTGAGTAATATTCCAAATTGGAGCAACGTAGTGCTTCGTCCAACCTTTTAGTAAAAATATTATACAGTAAGTCGCCAATATTATCATTAATAACTGTAGTATCAGTAACGATAAAATTAACCTCAGCAATCTTATCTTCACCTATTTCTTTATAAATATCTTTTAAGCTTACCTTACAAGACTCAAAAAAACTAAGGTATGTAGACAAACTATTAGCGCTCTGCGACAAAAATTCAACCATTAATTTCCATTTTTCTTTTTCTTCTAAAAATGTTCCTCCCTCGTCACTTAGTATCTGAACAAAAGTTTCTTTAAACTCTGCAAAGTTATCAATTTCTAGTTTATCATCACTATTACTTTTAAATTTGTTAAAAATCCTCTGTCCCAAACTTTGTTGAACAGGAGCTGGCTGTTGTTCAATTTGTTGAACAGGAGCTGGCTGTTGTTCAATAAAAAATTTAGAGATATCTGGTATAGTAAGCTTTCGAGAAGTATCCGAAGGATTTTTTGCAATATGTTGAATTATATTATAGAACCCCATAAACATTTTTCGCCGTACAGTTAAGTCTAGACCAGCTAATATTATATTTTTCATATTTTGAACATTAACACCAGCATTGGCTTTTCGAACAAAATGTATATTCAATAAGTTCCTAAATTGATACAATAGACCAACAGACTCAGCTTTCATTGTGCTTGTAGAAGGTGAAGATGCTAGACTACGTACTACAAGTGCAGTACTCGTAGGTTTTGTTTTTAATCCAAATTCATTGAATAAGGTACTATTGTTACATTTTTTATCTTGGTTATAGTTTTGTATATCTAATTTAATTTCGTTAAAATATTTTCCCTCATCATCAGAGCGCATTTTATCATTTATAATTAATCCATCTATATTTAACTGATATTCATCATTCATAAATTTCTTTAAATCATCTAGATTTCGTGGTAAATCACCCTTAACTTTGTTATATAGTAGGCAAGCTGCCTGAATTAAAGCTTTTTGAGCAGTATAATTATCCACATTTGTCGATTTATAAGTTGCTAGCCACCCCATAAAAATATTTCTAATTCGGCTTTTAAGCTCATCATTGTTTGGTGCATCTTTTGTTTTATGAGCCAACTGATCAACTAATATTCCAAGTTCCTTTAGTATAACTGGGAGATCACGGCTTGAGTGGCTTGAGTTACCCACTTTGAGACCGTTTGCTCTAAAAACTTCACCTAGTTGTTTATATTGCATATTTTCAACACCATCTCTATATTCAGTTATACCTTTTAATATTTCTTCAAAAGTACTATTCGCTTGCGAAACTTGCTTAGCATCAACTATATTCTCTAGAAGATCAACGCTAAATTTAACTTTCATAAACCTGTTTAAGACCCCTAAGTCAGCTGGTCTATGATCCGAACGTAATTTAATGCATAATATAAATGCAGCAATTATTTTATGTTCTAATTTAAGCGAATTAAACTCCTTTTTGATTGTATCTAAATCAATTTGTTTCATAGAGTTATTATCTTTATGTGCTAGCGCATTGCCAATAAATGCATTAATTTTTTGTTGAGATTGAGGCTCTATATCTAGTTTATTTCCATCGCATTTATCCTTGCTCTGGCCAAACAATCTTGAATTTTAATTACACTCATTACCTTTTAATTCTTGATTTCCACACACAGTACCGAAATGTTCATTTGGTTTAGTAGTAGTACTACTACTACTAGGCGCAAAATTAGTATACATTTTATTCCCTATCATAAAATTTGGTATTAACACTCCGGTTATGGAACCAATAAATAGTTTAAAGATATTTAAACCAAGAGCGAATTTTAAACCAAGTTAGGCAAAATTTAAATTGGTAATTTTACCCTTTTATATTTGACCAATATTAAACCGGGGAAAGTTACTCATAAAATTTAGTAAAGGCAGATACTTCTTGGCGTGGAGTTCTATAATTATTAACGTGGCTTGAGGTATCTTCATAACCAAGAGCCATCCCACACACCACAACCACATCATCCTTTTCTCGCCCAAGAAATGATTTAACTATTTGCGGTTGCTCGGTTAATGCCGCCTGTGGGCAGGTAGCTAAACCCATAGCTGTTGCCATTAACATGATAGATTGTAGAAACATTCCATAATCAATAAAAGAGCCTTTTTCTAAGGTTGAGTCAGCAAAAAAATACAGTGCAACTGGTGCGCCAAAGGCAGAATAGTTTTTACTCCATTGCAGAATGCGCGCTTGTTTGTCTTCACGGTTAATATTTAAGGCGCTGTACATTTGCAATCCGCAGGCAATTCGTCTGGCATTAAGATGGGGCGGTAGATGATTAACTGGATAATAATTATAATCCATCTGTTTTGGGGAGCAGTTAGTGAACTGTTGAAGTAAAGCAGCGTCTAATTGTTGCTTGATTTGCCCACTTACCACAGCAACATCCCACGGCTGGGTGTTGGTACCAGATGGAGCGCACCTGGCATAGTTAAGAATAGTTTCTATATCAGCTCGGCTAACCGGCTTATCAAGATATGCCCGTACTGATTTTCTTTTTAGTAACGCATCAATAAGGCTTAACATAATTTAATAAGATATACCTTAGCAGGATTTAGCCACACTAAAATTATACCAAACATGCTTTTTATAATCATATAATTTACATGACCTAAAAATATGCAGCAAAGTAGACCAACTCATACGATACTCATGAATATATTCACTATAATGATCCTTGATACTATTAAACGCCATCTTTAGCCGATAAAACGGAATGCGGATATCTGCATGATGTGGGGTATGGATTAGTATATGATGAGTTATAAACCTGTCAATAAGCCAGTTAGTATGAATTACGGTAGTACAAAATACCGCACCAATAGTATGATTCCACTCAGTTCTTTCATCAAAAAATGGAATTTGTGGATGAGTATGATGTAAGTATATGATTAGGGAAATTACATAGTTAAATACAATAAACGGTAATACTAAGGTGCTCAGCACACCAATAAACCCGCTATTAACGTAAGCAAATATACCGAGTACCACTGCAAATACCACTACTACTAACTTGCCAATTTTAATTGCCCGCACTTTCGACGGTTGTAAATCATCCGGCATGAACATTACCATTTTTGGCCACCATACTTTAACAATATAATGCAGCCCACAACCCCACAAGCTGCGTTCAGCACGGTATAAAAGCTTTTTAAACCATCCCAAAGCGCTATATTCATCTATAGTAAGTGGACGCCATATCCAGTCAATTGGGCTGAATGAGGTAAATCCGTGGTGAATCCGATTATGCCCAAAGCACCAGAGGCGATAACTATTAAGCGCAGGAAGCATATAAACAGTGCCTAGCACCTCTGCCACCCATTTATTTTTAAACATTGCGCCGTGAGCCGCATCATGTGCCAAGACAAACATTGCTGAAGCGGCCACACCAGCCAGAAGACCAAATATGATTTTAGCCACTACACTCTGCACCGCAAACACTTCATACATAAAGAATATGTAAAAGGCTAAGTCAAAAATACACCAGAACCATACAGTGGACATGGAGCGCTTATACGCACCAGGGTCTATTTTCTGCCTAAGTTCAGTAATGTCTCGTTGGGTTAGCTTTGAATAGTCTTCTGTTGTGTTCATCTACACTCAACCTCTAATAGTAATTTTAAATGAAAAAATATAAACAATCTCCTACCGTTATTTTAACACCTTTTAACTAGACAATGGAATACAAAAAATCAACAATTAAGCAATTTGGGCACTTTTATTGGTTTTATCAGGATCAAATTTACCAGGAGTTGCGGTGTGCTATAACACATTTATGCTATAATGGTCGGGTAAATTCGACCCACAGCGAATCGACCCACATCGAATAAAAAATTAGATACAATTCATATCTAAGCGAATTGACGCACTAATGATGGAATGACGTTACGCTTATTAGTTTATAATTTTGCCCAACACAGAATAAGAGCA
This sequence comes from Pseudomonadota bacterium, assembly GCA_030917485.1. Taxonomy (GTDB): domain Bacteria; phylum Pseudomonadota; class Gammaproteobacteria; order Burkholderiales; family UBA11063; genus Aquella. The sequence goes on along the minus strand of JAUPUP010000227.1, from coordinate 15,825 downwards.
AGCGTGAAGAGCCATAACGATACCATGCCAAACCAATTAGATAAAAATGTACAGAACCCGACATTGCGTTGGGTATTTCATCTTATGGAAGGAGTGGGGATAGTGCGTATCTGGGTTGATAAAATAAATGGCCAATGTAAAGAATTGGTTACTAATTTAACTAAGCTGCGACAGAAAATCCTTTATCATTTGGGAGAAGCTGTTTGCAGTATCTATGGTCTAACTTATGAAAAATTAAAATTAGGTCTAGGAATGTAGGTTTTATATTTCTAGGATTTAATTTATAATGATGTAGAGTGTTATAAATAAAATATCGGTTAAAGTAACCGCATAAAATAAGTCACAGGAGAAAATAAAATGTCTTTGAATTCGGTAACAAGAGGCTTCCATGTAGATTTTAATACAGCTACCAAACATAGAATGCCCACCCTATTTGCAATAAAAAATGCTCTTCTAAGCTTTTTCAATCCTGCCGCAGTAATAACTGATGATCAACGGAGCAATAACATAAATGATGAATTGGCTATAATATGTTTAAGCATCGCAGGACAGTATGATCCAGCTAATTTAAATCCTAAAGGGATTACTATTTACAGTAACTCATCTGAAAAATTTGCTTTAAAAATTGAACCAGATACTACAAATCCTGCTATCCATCAATTAGTTTCTTATAGAATATCAAACGACGGGGCAATAAAACACGGCACAAAGGAAGTTATACAACAAGATGTACAAAAAACCAATAATGACGGGGAATGCGATTTTATAAAAAAATGTGTAGAAGAATATGGCAAATTCCAATCACCCCAAGCTATAAAGATACGAAGCGCTGAAGATATATACCAGAGAGCAATAAATAATGATATGCAACAAGCGCAAAAAATTTTTAGAATAAGACCTGCACAACAATCTCAGAGCAGTCAAAGTCCTGAGCAAGATTTAGAAAATAACTTAAGATCGGTTATAACTGATCCGGATATATTAAAATCAACACTGAGCTTTATCATACTCGACAACAACAAAGAACTTTTAGCTAATAACACAAGAATAGTATTAGAAGATGTGATTGCACAGACAACTTTAGTCGATGCCAAAAAAACTGCTAAAGAAAAGCTTGATCCTATATTTGCTAGATATAATAATATTAACGATAACATTAAGAAAAAAGCTGAAAATCTTGTTTACAATGGTGCAATGCAAGCACTTTTTCGTTCAGTCCTGAAATTCTCAGTAGATGATGATAAGTTACAGGATATATTGCAAAAGAATACTACATTTAAGGTTAACCAAGAGCAAGAAGCTCTAATAACCGCAACCAATAAAACTCTTACAACAATATTTCACGCAGGAACAAGACAAAGCGATTCTTTTGCACAAAAAATTGTAGCCGCTAAAAATGACTTCAAACGTCATATTACAGTTGAGGAAAACAACACCGCCTCTACACAATCAGGCCAATCACGATCGACAAATCCTGACACTGATAATTCTCATACTAACAACAGATCTGCGCCATCTTCTCATACATCATACGGTACAGGAGGATTTCATCCATCTTCTAAGTTGTTTCTTGCATCAGTGTAATATCGTACAACTTGATTTTCACAGTGTCTCAGTTTAACCTTTTCGGATTTGCACTCAAGTATTTGTAAAACCTAAACTGAGACACTGCAAAAATTGTTATTAATATCTTACGGTAATAACCCTTTCAAAAGTCATGCAGAAAATTTATCTCATAAATATAAAATTACCATCTATATGATATAATGCATAGTGTTAGCATACTTCATGCTTGGGTATTACTAACATTCTTTCTCTAAATATGAACTGGCTCAACTGGGAAACTACTAAAATAATTATAATTTCACTTTGGTTTAACACAATTAAATTTGTCAATTATTATGAAAAAATCTCTACCAATACTGCTAATTATAGTAACATTCTGGCTGTTGGAATTAACCGGATGTAAGCCTACACAACGCACAGTTACAGCAGACATAAATCGTGAGATTTTCGGTTCATGGAGTGATGATCAAGGGTGTACTGCCATACTTCTACCTATGCTTACAGCAGATAACAATGGAATTCACCAACTAATTTTAAAATCATTTAAAGATAACAACCATCATTTATTTAAGAATATAACATTAACTGCTAAAAAATATGGAGTTGCCACTCAAATTAAGGCTGATGCAGCCACTAATGCAATCGAATTTAGCGGCAGCTATCAAGAAGGTATTTTGCTCATTGATAAATATTGTGCGGCACCTCTGCATAAAGTATCTAATTAGTGTTAAAGAATAAAAATACTTTGAATAAAAAGCAATTCTTTATATAGTTTACTATTAATAAGTAATTAATCCATGCAGCCTTTATTACAAACTTTGCTAACTCGTCATTTAAAATATATATTTAAACATACCAAATATATACTTAATTACCCGACATCCTTGCTATACCCGTTCATTATAGGTATGAGCTTATATTTAGCATTTCCACCTCATGCGCAAAGCTATGCTATTTTTGTTAGTATAACCATTTTTCTGATTGGTTTAGAACACACTCAACGGAGCTTTTGCTACGGATATATTTTCTATCTAGGTGCGGCAATTGCTTTTATTGGTTATTGGTTTAGTTATTACTTCCGCCTGCAGTTAAATGTTGGTTACTTTATTTCTTATCTGCTTACTTCACTAGTCTGTTTTTATACCGCTTTATACATCGGGATAATCTGCTGGCTGTATTTTCGACTTAAAAGCCGTTACACTTTATTTAACTTGCTCATCCTATTCCCATCACTGTGGGTCCTTACCGAGCTAATTCGTGGATTTTTCTTTCCTCGCTCCTGGTATGCTTTAGGTAATATCTTTGTAAATAATTTTTTCTTCCATGGTTATTATCCATTATTTGGAGCATATTTTGTCTCATGGTTAATTATGGCAATTAGCGGGGCGCTTACTTATTGTTATTTAAATTACACCTTGCGTGTATGGCTAAAACTAGTTATCGGATTGTCTATATTTGTTGGTATTTCCTATACCCTATCTAGCATAAAATATACCAAACCTTACGGCAAACCGCTTAAAATCGCTATGGTGCAGCCAAGTATATTTTCAAGCACAAAATTTGATATCAGCCATAAAATAACTCTTGAAGTGCTTTCCCTACAATTGCTAAGCAGTATCTCTGCTGACTTAATCATATTGCCAGAAACAGTTTTTGGCGTAGACTATCATTATTTGACGGATGGGTATTTAAACCAATTAAACAATATTGCTAATCAAAAACATGCAGCAATAATTTTTGGTTCACCTATTATTTGGGACGATAATCCACATCAAACCGGAATTATCGACATCAATAATCTAGATACCCCAGTCTACCTCAAACATTATTTAGTTCCGTTTGGCGAATATAACCCCTTACAAAATACTTTTTTTGAATCAATCACAAATTTAATTGGGTTTAAATTAGCTAATTATGTACCCGGTGCTTACGCTCAACCGCCTATGGAAATTTTAGGGCAAAAACTGGCTTTTAACATTTGCTATGAAAACACTATTAATGACTATGTGGCTGATGGCGCTAAAAATGCCACCATTTTAGTCAATCAATCAGACTTATCTTGGTATGGCAAAACACATATGAAGGATGTATCACTGCAATTTTCTCAAGCACGGGCTTTAGAAAATCAGCGTTATTTTATTCAAGACGGCAATAGTGGCGATACTGTAGTAATAAACCCATACGGACAAATCGAGAAAAAAATCCCAGCATTTACCAGCAGCACTTTAGTTTATGATGTGCCAGGCTACACCGGAGTAACCCCATTTGAAAAATGGCAAAACACTCCAATTTGGCTGTTGTGCTGCTTTTCAGTAATGATTGCATTGGTTTTAAGATACAGCAAATTGAAGAAATAAATGATATAGCAACTTCACTCAGATGGTATAATAACCTCATATCAAATTAATTTTCTCTGCATTACATGGCATTTTAGTGTATTACTGGTATTATTGTTTTAGTGTATTCTTGTCATTATAAAGGACGTTTTTTATGAAGTTTGGTCGGATTTTTTTACTAGCAATTTTGTCATCAATTATAACCGCTTGCAGTTCAGACCTGCCACCAGCACAGCCTAGACTGCAGGAAGTAGTAATTATAAATATCACTTCCTACTATAATTCTGTTTGGTTTGACAACAATGCTACACAAATATCATCTGACTTTGACGCAATTATAAGTTTAAATGCCAATTATCTACTTGCCAATCCATTAGCCCAAATTCAAATTCAAGGCAATGCCTCCGAAGTAGGAAGCAAGGAACATAATCATAAATTAGCTACTGCCAGAACAAAAGCAGTTGCCGCTAAATTAATAGCACTTGGTGTAAATCCAAAACAAATTCAGCAAATATCTTTTGATACCACAAGACCAGTTTTTCCTAGCGACAGTCGCGGTCACTCACCTAAAAACCGCCGAGCAGATATTGTTTACATAAGCGGTGCGCCACTAACTTATTATATTGACCAGTTACCTATTCTCTCAACTGAGGATGACACTATAGAATTTGACCCAATTAACATTAAAGAACAGCGACAAAAGTATCAACCCAACACAGCAAGCAATAGCAGCGCCCCCCAAAACAATGACAACGCAGCTCCGCTAGCAATAATTCCAAACGACCCTGGTAATTCTTCTTCATCTGCTGCAACCCCTGCTGCTGTACCTCCACCACCAATCTCAACCACCACATCATCAACCAATGCACCAACCCCAGAGAGCATAGGAGCGCTCTCTTCTGATTAAAAAATAAAAATTTACACTATTTTGCAAAGTAGTTGACTTTTACCCTAGAAACCGCTGCGAAAAAATTTGTGCTACACCACCCAAAAAAGGACATAATATATATGTAATAAAATGTAAAATTTACCTATGTTATGTGCCTAAAATCTTAATAACTGACAAAGCTCCTTACTTAGGCTTGCAACGTAAATAATAATCAAAATTGCAGTGGCAATAAATCTGTAAACTAGTAGTGGGTGATAGTTATTAGGAACAGTAATCAGTATATTGCATATGTGTGATGGAATTGTATTTTTACATTTTCTATTCTTATAGTTAGGATTAAAAAACTATGCACCTCGGAACAGCTAATAATATTGCTATTGCACCGCGTGGCGCGGAACACTTGTCAAGCAGTACCAATGTGAGCAATTATATGGAGCCAAATGAATTTAAGGCACAGTTTCAATTACTTTTTAATAGCCTAAATCATGTAGGGAAATTACTTTTGCGTCAATTGCTATTTGAATCTCACACAAAAGACCTAAATAACGAAAATTCCGTGCAAATGGCCACAGTAATTCACGAACATTTAAAAAATAGTATCTCAAGCTACAAATTGGATACTCGGAATCAGTCTGTTAGTAGTCAAGAAGAAGCTACTACCCCTGGAAAATGGTTAGATAATATATGGAATGAGCTTAAAAATGAATCTACAAGGTATAACAACACTAGATCTATATTTGAAACTAATAACGATATAAGGTACAAATTAACAGAATCTTTGCCAGTTAACAAATCTGAAGTAATAAAATATGTTGCTCAAAACAAATTACCATTTGAGAAATGTGTTGTAATCATTGAGTCTTTAGGACTGGGAAGCAACACCATAACCCGTAGTCAATTTTATCTTATACACAATCTTCATATAATTGAGAAAGGAATTCGCCCACAAACTCTGTGGTGTTTAAAAGACTGGCTTACAGAAGATAATCAAAAAAGTCACCAACAGTTATTGTTTACTGAATTATGGAGAAACAGCAGTGAAACTACATTAAGAAAATATTTTAATGAAATAAACGTGCAAAACCTGCATGCAGGTAAATTAAGTCGCTATTTTGATGAAATTACAAAACTAATATCAAAATTAATTGGCGTTATAATTAGAAATAATAACCAGTATGATATAGATTCAATACGTAGTGAATGGGATGAAAGTTCTACTATTAGTAATAATAAAAAACTCTTGAATTTAATCCATATAAATAACAAAATAACTGGAGAAGCCATTCGAAATAATATCAAAAAACTCTTTACAGAAAAACCACATATAGAACAAGCAATTCATAACAGGTTAATAACTTTAATAAACCAACAAGGCATTCAAAAAGACCAATTTACAGATCTCGTTAATTACTTAACTATTGTGTTACATAATCGTTATTCCTGCACTGATGTAAGTAAAAAACCACGTAAAATATTTAAACACCCCACTCAACAAAACAATGGAATTATTAACTTGAGTATTGGTGAGCTTAATAAACTCTTATCCGCTACCATCAGGACTAATAGGACTAATACTTTAACGAGTGGCCTTTTTTATAACAACCCACAGCAGAGTTTTGGTGAGTTAATCGATGATAGCGACAACACAATAGTATTAGATCCTTCATTTATCGTGGACCAAGGCTCTAAAAATCGTCTGATTACTTCGAGATTTGTGCAAATAACAGAAAACTCCGAAACATATTATTTAGAGTACCTTGGCGTTGAAAATAAATACAAAGTATTATCAATTGACGATGACAACAAAACTTTGTTTAATAGCTTACCCAATAAAGAGGTAGCTAAATGTATAAATAAACTTCTGAAGGCAAAAGGGCTAAGTACTATATTCTCAAATGTTAGTGAAAACGATGGAAATAAATATGCTAGTGAAGAAGAAATTACAGCGTTTTCCTTATATTTATTACATATATGCACAAATCAAAATACCATGATAGATCCTGTAGCACGTTATACTACAGGCGCTAAGAGTTTTCTACATTCTTTAGGTGTGAGACCAAATTACCAAGAATTAGTTCAACTAAAATTGGATTTAGAACAAGATTTAAAACAATATAGATATATTACACCCAAAGATAGAGTCAATCTAGCAAATATTGAGCGTGGAAACAAACTAGCAAATTCAAATTACTCGAGTATAGCAAACTATCTTAATTTTTCTAATTCTAAGAAAAAAAGAGCTCCACTACCAGCGCATCACCAGCACATCCAGCACATGAGTACGGCGCTGCGATCATCAAAACGAACATCATTATTCATCACCCGACATAACAAGCATCAATAAGCCTAATGAATCAGCCGATACCACCGCTACATAACCATTTTATTCATATTTAAAATCGGCAGCATAATTGCAATTACAATCAATAACACTACGCCACCCATAAATAAAATAAGCACCGGTTCTAAAATACCGGTTAAGAGCTGGCTGCGATGAGACAGCTCTAACTCCTGATGACTGCCAGCTTGTTCAAGCAAGTGATCTAGGTTACCTGACTTTTCACCGCTGGCAATTAAATGAATAACTACTGGCGGAAAAGCATTTTGATTAGACAACGCCACCGCCAGAGGAACTCCCTCTTCAACAGCCCTTACTGCATTATCAATTGCAATTTTCATCATATAATTGCTAATGGTATCGCGACTGGCTTGGAGAGCAGATATCATTGGTACACCGCTTGCCAGCAGCAATGCCAATATATGAGTAAATCTGGCTACATCAACATTTATTAATAATTTACCCGCCACTGGGATTTGTAATAACTGACGATGAAATTTTAGTTTAAAGTCATGCTTCTTGAGTAAGCGCATAAAACTAAATGCCATAACTATAAGCGCCACTAGCACAACCCAACCATAACTAATTAAGCCATTACTAGTGGCAATCATTATTTTAGTTAAAATAGGTAGCTCCTGCTTAGATGACTCAAACACTTTAACTACTTGCGGCACTACAAATACTAATAAGGCTACAATCATTACTACCGCAACCACAGATACAATTACCGGGTATAGTAGCGCCATCATGATTTTGCTGGTAAGTTCACGAGTTCTGTCGCTATGATCTGCTAATTTAGTCATCACCCGCGCCAGACTGCCGGATTGTTCTCCCGCATTAATTAGACTACAATACACGGGTGGAAATACTTTAGGAAACATCCGCAATGAATTTGCTAGTGAACGTCCACCTAAAACCTCGCTTTTTACTCCCATCATAATTGTTTTTTGTTCTGGATTGTCTAATTGATCAATTAGGGCATTTAGGGCGCTTTCTATCGAAAGACCTGAATTAAGTAAAATCGCAAATTGTCGAGTAATTAGAGATAACTCAAGGGTAGAAATAGCTTTTTTAAAATTAAATGTGCTTTTCTTTTCGCGCTCTTCTTTTGCCACCTGCACATGTGAAACGATTAAGCCCTTATCTCGTAATAGCTGGCGGGCACCTCGTGGCGATTCAGCTTGAATTACTCCAGACTTATCCTTACCTTTACTATCAATTGCTTTGTAACTATATGTTGTCATAATATTTATTCAATCATTAGGAATCATTAGGGCTCTAAACATTACTCTTAAGCATTATATTAGATTTGCTTTTGTTATAGACCAGTAGTATAATATAGGGATAGTAAATAGAGCAAATTTAAATAAAATTAACAACTTATACTCTTAATTTATAACAACAATAATAATCATAACTTACAGGAATAATAAAAATGATCGCATTTGCGGCAGGTGGGTATTTTAGTGCAGTTGATGGGTTTCAAGAGCTTCGCAAAGCTAAATTTACCGAAGATCAAGCTGAAGTAATAATAAAGATTTTTGAACAGCAACAGCAATCAATACAAGTACAAAAGCAATCCATCCAAGAACAAAAAGCCGAGATAGATACAATAAAAGCACATGAACCAGCAACTAAAAAAGATTTAGAAATAACTAAATTAGAACTACAAAAAGAAATGGAAGTTATAAGAAAAGAAATCGCCATACTAAAACATGATACACTACGTTTTGTTATCTGGACGGGATGTGGCACTGCAGCAGTTATTATAGGCGCCATGTACACTATGTTCAAATTAATGCTGCACTAGAATATGCCATTATATATATAAATATTATTTAAATCAACAGCGTCCCAATTTATAATTTTAATTTATAACAACAATAATAATCATAACTTACAGGATAATAAAAATGATCGCATTTGCAGCAGGCAGCTATTTTAGTGCAGTTGATGGGTTTCAAGAACTTCGCAAAGCTAAATTTACCGAAGATCAAGCTGAAGTAATAATAAAAATTTTTGAACAGCAACAGCAGTCAATACAAGTACAAAAGCAATCCATCCAAGAACAAAAAACTGAGATAGAGACAATAAAAGCACATGAACCAGTAACTAAAAAAGATTTAGAAATAACTAAATTAGAACTACAAAAAGAAATGGAAGTTATAAGAAAAGAAATTGAAGTGGTAAGAAAGGAAATAGAGGTCGTAAGAAAAGAAATTGCCATACTAAAACATGACACATTACGTTTTGTTATCTGGACGGGATGTGGCACTGCAGCAGTTATCATAGGCGTCATGTACACTATGTTCAAATTAATGCTGCATTAAAAGCAGCAATTAGCAATACAATTCCCTCTAAATGCTGCGTGCCCAGGTTAAACGCATTATGATCTAACCTTCATTAGTAACTGAGGTTACCTCTTCCAAAGAAGTTTTACCTTCAATAACCCAACGCATTCCATCCATGCGTAGGGTTCTCATGCCAAGGCTACGAATTGCATATTTTTCTATATCCTGCTCTTGAACTTCGGTATGTATCATTCGCTGAACTTCTTCATCGACCACTAATAATTCATGAATCCCGGTTCTACCTTTATATCCAGTAAAGCTGCACACCTCACATCCCACGGCTGAATATAAGACAGCATCCTCCGGTATTCCATGAAAGCTGCGCATTTCGCTGGTTACTACATGATTTTCACTTTTACATTTAGGACATAAGAGACGAATCAACCTCTGTGCCAAAACCCCAATTAAAGTCGAAGACAACAAAAACGATTCTACCCCCATATCAATTAAGCGAGTAACGGCTGAGGCTGCTGTATTGGTGTGCAGCGTTGCCAGCACTAAATGCCCAGTCAAACTTGCCTGCACCCCAATTTGTGAAGTCTCTAAGTCCCGAATCTCCCCAATCATCACCACATCGGGATCTTGACGTAAAATTGCCCTTAACGCCCGAGCAAAACTCATGTCAATCCTTGAGTTAACTTGGGTTTGGCTAATACCTTCTATATCGTATTCAACCGGATCTTCGACCGTCATAATATTTAATTCTTTAGAATCCAGCCTAGCTAAAGCAGCATATAAGGTTGTCGACTTACCCGAACCAGTAGGTCCGGTTACCAAAAAAATGCCATGCGGGCGATGGATTAGCTTATCAATTTTTACCAAAGTATCCTTGTTCATACCTAAAACTTCGAGCTGCAACCGTTCTTTATTTTTATCTAACAACCGCATTACTACCCGCTCACCGTGCCCAGTTGGAATAGTCGATACCCGTAAATCTACTTCGCGCCCAGCTAAACGTAATGCAATCCGTCCATCTTGAGGCAGACGTTTTTCTGCAATATCTAATTGCGCCATAATTTTTATTCTGGATACTAAAGCAGCGTGTAAACCAGGGTTTAGATCAACAATGCTTTGCAATACACCATCACGCCGAAACCGAACAATAGATTTTTTCTCGTATGCATCCAGATGAATATCAGAGGCATCCTCTTTAACCGCCTGAGTTAAAAAAGCATTAATTATTTTAATTACCGGAGCATCATTGTCTGACTCTAGTAAATCGGAAGAACGTGGCAGATTATGCAGCAAATCAGAAATATCAATATCATCCTGGACGTCATCAACAATTGCTGCAGCATTAGAATTAGAATAAGCTTCTGATAACAGCCCATCAAAAAATTTAGGCTCAATTTTAGTAACCAGAACCGGTACATTTAGTTTACGCTTAATTTCAGAAATTACATTCGGCTTAATCTTGTTTACAACCGCAATTAATACATATTCTCCCTCAACGCCATAAATGCACACTTGGTGGTGCTTAGCATATGCGTAAGGTATCCGCCGCGAAAATTTATTAGTTATAAATTTAATATTTGTCTGCTGCATATACTCTCTGTCTCTCAATCAAGAACCTAATCACTCGGCAATAAGGAATTTATTTGTGTTGCAGCCGGAGCGGTTGTTGGTGTCTGAGTAGTAGTTTCTTCAGCTCCGCCTCCAGCTGCTCCACCAGTAATTGTTGGGGATACTGTACCTGTGGTGGCGGTGGCCGGAACTTCTATATTATTATTCGCCTTATTAACTACGTTGGTATTAACTACATTGGGCGATATTTTTTCAACTGAAACGCTAAGCGCTTTCGGATCAGACTTATCCACATTAGCCCCACTAGCGGTTAAATCTACTACCGGCAAATTTTTATTCAAATTTAGCGAAGGATTTGACTGTCCAGGCAATGGCTGCGTAGTCAAATACGGTAACTGATTATCCAATGTAACTGGTTTAATATCTGGCAGCACCCAATTACCACGAGCCTGCATTTGAGTTTCTTGACCCACAATATAGTTATACCGTTGATTTGCCAATGCCTTATACCCATCAGCATTTTTAATAATAACCGGACGTAAAAATAATACTAGATTACTTTTTGTATGGGATCGGGTTTGCCAGCTAAACAACCAGCCTAGATACGGAATTGCGCTCAAACCAGGAATTCCATTCTCAGAGATAGAAACCGCATCTTCTGTCATTCCACCAAGAGCAATAATCTGACCATCATCCACTAAAATAGTAGCGCGCATATTCCGCTTTAAAAACGATGGACCATTTTGAGCTGTATTGGCTGGTTGATTGGGCGCAATCAGTGAATCTTCCTGATATATTTCTAATTGAATCGTCCCATTTTGAGTGATCAGCGGTTTAATCTGCAACACTTGCCCCAAATCCTGCCGAGTAATAGTAGTTACTAAATTACCGGCTTGAGCAGCAGTATTTTGATATTGACCATTCGGTATCCCTATATTTGAACCTACCATAATCCGCGCTTCTTCATTATCCAATGTAATTAGCGTAGGACGCGATAAAATATTACCCACACTGGTAGCTGCAAGCATGTCCGCCAACGCACTCAAACTAGGAATTGTCTGACCGCCCACCGAAGTAGTTCCAGTAACCAATCCAACATAGACTTCATTTGGAATGCTAATTGCGCTAGTTGCGCCACCACCGCTGGCTGCTGCAGTTGCAGCAACTACAGATGAAGTAAGACTAGATAGAGAACTGCCACCCTGTGCATAATTGCTAAGCCCTAATGCACCAACTTGGTTAGTGCCACCACCCACTAACCACTGAATACCAAAAGTTCCTGACTGAGTAGTACTAATATCGGCAAGCATAGCCTCAATCATTACCTGGGCACGTCTCACATCTACCATATCAATAATCATGCGTAAATTTTTGTACACCGCCTGTGGCGCCTGTATAATAAGTGAATTAGTAGTCGGCTCTGCCTGCACCAAAATCTTGGGCGCATCCTTCTGATTACCGTTATTCGCAGCCGAACCTCGATTATTACCAGTAGAAGTTGCCTTACTTGATGCACTTCCGCCCGCGCTGCTCATGCCGCCACCTCCGCCAGAGCCACTGCTGCCAGTTGAACCAAAAGTTGAGGTAGGCTCAGCAGCAAATCTAGATTGGCTTGAAGTAGCCGTCAAATCTGGATTTTCTTGAGCGTTCACAACCGAACGCAAAACATCTGCCACATGGTTGGCATCAGCATTTTTAAGGTATACTACATGTAGGTTATTATTGACACTCCCAATATTTTTATCTACTTTAAGTGCCAATTCTTTTAGCTCATCAAGCTTATCGGGTATAACTGAATATAATATAACCGAATTAGTCGACGCGTCAACAGTAATGGTTACACCTGGTCCATCCGCATTACCCGCTGCAGCAGCGCTACCGCCCCCAGAACTTGCAGAACCGCCTCCACTCAAATAGGATTGAAGAATTTGTGCAACATCTGCCGCAACTGCATTTTGTAGAGTAACAATAACCGGCTTCGTGGCTTTACCTGAACTAACCACACTTAATTGATTAATAATTTTGCTAATTCGAGCAATATTAGATGAATAATCAGTAATTATCAAAGCATTGCTATTCGGATATACTGCAATTGAATTATTCGGCGCTATCAACGGACGCAGCGAATTAGATAACTGCATTGCTGATCCATGCTGAATTACAAACACCTTAGTAATTACCTGGTCGCCCTCCTGATGTTTGACTGATTTACCATCATCTAACCCGGCTTCAGTACGCATACCATAAGTTTTAGCCTCAGTCTCCGGCAATACTTTAATTACTCCGTCAGCTTCAACAGTAGCAAAGCCCTGCATTCGCAGTGCTGATTCTAAAACCTTATAGCTATCCGCCTTAGCAATCGGCTGGTCAGAAACAATATTTACCGTTCCTTTTACGCGCGGATCAATTACAAAATTCTTGCCCGACAACTGGCTAATAGCCTTTATTACTGATTGTATATCAGCATTTTCAAAATTTAATACTACTTTATCATTACCCATTGCTGAATTAGAACCAGTATTACTCCCGGATGTTTGAGGGGGTGGATTATTCGTGCTATTAGGATTATTCGGATTACTTGAATTATTTGGACTATTTTGGCTATTCTGATTATTTGAATTGGCTGAACCACTTGAACCACTGGAATTATTTACATTCTTGGCTGTGGGATTAGCAGCAGCATAACTAAGTGGCGAGAAAAATAGCGACACAGAGCATAATATAGCAATTATACGCTTTAATTTTGGGCTAAATAGCAACAATTCATTATCTGTCATAGCTTCTTTATTTTAAATCCTAAAAATTTACTTATACTTATTCTATTGGTTCTATTGGTTTGTTGAGCCTGCACCTTCTGCATTATTATTAGCATTCCCATTATTATTTGGCTGATTAGCGTCATTTGCGGAGTTATCATAGCTGTGTCCGCTAGTGTTATTCCAACCACTAGTTGAAAAATTATTGCCTGGTCTGACTGCCATATTACCGTTATTATTGCTGCTGACATTACCGTTGTTATTATTGGCATTAGCATTGCCAACATCATTAGAACCACCAGCAGCATCATTATTAGGATTATTTTGATTAGATGAAGTCGCCTGGCTTTTCTTAGCAAACTCACTAATTAATTTTCTGCGCCGTTCTTTAAATTCTTCAGAATTTACACCAGTGCTTAAACCGTTATTGTTTGAACTATTGTAGCTCTGTGAGTTACTGCTGTTATTATTGATAGCCTGCATGTTTGGGCGTGGCGGTAAACTATGCCCACCAGAAAACGCCGAACCTCTACCGCCACCGTCAGTATGATTAACAATATTAACCGTCGCTGTAGCGCCATTTTGAACAACCACAATGCTATCCACATTAATTGCAGTTAGTGTTGCGCTATTATCCACCACACTATCGCCAACCTTCAAAGCCAACTTTTTATTACCATTATTACCGCTATTAGTGTTATCTTTAGCATTATTAGAGTCTTTATCATCTTTATTATCCTTACCGCCATACTCTATAAAAGCCATACTGTTATGCGGAGGATCAAAATAAACACCCGTTAGCTTAATTAAATCTGCAATTGGCGGAGCTACATTTTTGACTTCAATAACCTTAGGAACAATTCCAAATGGATGACGATTGGCAATATATTTAATGCTTTTTTCAAACTGGGTTGCGCTGCTTTTTTCCACATATACATCTGTAATTGACGGATTGATTATCCACCAAACCAATTTAGCTAATAACACAGCAAAATAAAGAACTATTATGAAGTCCAATACCTGGCTGGCAATCACAATGGTCGCGTTCAATTTTTTGGTAAGCATTTGTTATTTATACATCTCAATTAATATACTCTTTATCTTTGAGTATAGATTTATCAGGCAATCCACACGCTGAGCAAAATTTAGCTGTGATTATATCACATTTACATCAGAGATATAATCAGTGCTAAAGCACTTTTCGCAAATACCGAACAAATTTAGATGATGGTTCACAATTTTAAACTTATTTTTTGTAGCAATTTGTTCTTGCAACTGCTCAATTTTACTATCAAAAAACTCAATAACCAAGTTACATTTAATACAGATTAAGTGATCGTGGTGTTCATTCGGTCTAACTAATTCATAGGTTGACTGATCTTCTTTAAAGCTATGTCGAATAATTATGTTTTTAGCTTCAAAGTTAGATAAGACCCGATAAATCGTTGCCAAACTAATATTAGTACCCTGACCAATAAGCAAAGCATGAATTTGATTAGCATCGAGATGCCTATATGAATCAAATAACTGCAAAATAACTATTTTATGTTTCGTTAGTTTAATTCCTAAGTTTTTTATGGTTTGCAAATTCATTTCATAGTTCTTCTTCAATTATTGATAATTTGTCTAGGCTTTATTTCATTTATGCCTTAGCCTGATTTTGCTTATGCCTTAACTTTATTTTGCTTATGCTTTATTTTTTAGTAAGTTTTCAGACGTAGTTCAGTAACATTTATGATTAACATAACTTAAGGCGTGTATCTAAAGTATGCATAGTTACGAAAAATTAAGATAAAAGTGGAGAAAAACAACTAAATTTGAGGCAAATAGTTATTCCATTTAACGATAATTTAATTATTTTTCACCCTTTAGATAATTTTGCAGTAGATGTTATACTTTAGATACACGTCCTAATACACCAAGTATATATTGTATGGGTAAATTAAGATTTTAGGCAACTTTTTAATATAATCTTCGGCTTTGAGTATATATTCGTATACACTCAATGATACTTTTTGTCTAGTTTTATTGCAGCATTGCATACCCAACCCTGAAAGAGTAAGAG
>JAUPUP010000022.1 GCA_030917485.1 Pseudomonadota bacterium | reverse complement strand
CTCATGTGCAAGTTAGAAATTTGTTTATGGTCGGACGATACAATAGCGGTGCATCATCAAGAAAAATCCGTATAGCTGAATCTCTTGGCATATGGGATTATATTGCACATTCATGCCAACAAGCTGCCTAAAAAACTCATCAGTAGAGGTAAATCTACCTAAAAATGACAATTTATCGATTATGATACTGCAGAATTACTTACGCAAGATTAACTTTACGATACCGTTAAAACGTGTTAAAATTAGACAAGTATAAGTATTAATTTAAGGACATTTATCATGAGCACCGCTCAAATGGTACATAATAAAATAGCAAAATTTCCTGCAGGCCATCCGTTTACAGTTGAAATGCTGAAGCAGCCAGGGCAGGGCAACTGGAAAGCTGTGCAACGGTCATTATCCAGAATGACCCAATCGGGAGAGCTGAAGCGGATTAGTAAAGGGATATACACTAAACCAGAAATATTAAATGGTTATACTGTTGTCATGACGGGTAAAGAGTTTATCGCTTGTATTGAACGAACTACGCATGAAACAGTAGTAACAAGTGGAGCACAAGCTACAAATATCCTGGGAATATCAAGCCAAGCACAAGATTTAGAAATGTATTATTGGACTGGCCGGACAAAGACTATTACTATTGGCAACAAAGTAATTATGTTAAAGTATATTAATAAGAAATATGCTAATAAAACTCACCCATTATTAGAGTTATTTTTAAGTTCTGCATATTTTTTAGGTAAAGATATGTTTACAATTAGAACTATAAAATTGGCTGAAAAAAATATTGGTTGGGTAAAAATATCAGAATTGAAGATTTATTTGCCGGTAATACCAACTTGGGTTAGAAAAGTATTTCAACAATATTTTGCGGGAATTGAAAAAGTAATAAAAATCAGCGATTATCCACAGCTTAAATTTATTTCTTGGAACCGGCATACAGATGAAATAAGCTTAGATGAAGCTTTTAGTTTATATAAAAGTAATTGGCGATTTATAGTACAGAAAAACTTAACAAATAAGGAACGAAGGTTAATTGAGCGTTTAACTCGTGTTTACGGCGAATTAAATGTTTAATCGAGAGAGACATAATGCTATTCTTGACTTATTACAGTCGTTTAATAGTGATTTTCTATTGAAAGCAAATTGTTATTTTGGTGGCGGTACAGCTATATCTTTAGCATTAGATGAATTTCGTGAATCAGTTGATATTGATTTTATTTGCTCGGATGATGAAGGATACCGCTTATTGAGAAGTAGTACTGTATCGGATAATCTGGGTGAATTATTAAATAAACCAGTAAAGTATTTGGAGGATGTAAGAACAAACAAATATAAAATCAATACTACCCTGGAATCTAATGGCATTGCAGTTAAAGTAGAAATTGTTAGGGAAGGTCGAATTAATATAAGTGGCGAATATAATAAAGAGCTTCAAGTACCAGTATTATCAAAGGAAGATTTATTTGCTCAAAAATTACTAGCCAATGCAGATAGGGGATTGGATAGGGCATCAATGAGTAGGGATATTATTGATTTGGCTGTAATGATTGATAAGTGGGGCGAAATTCCTATTGCATCCTGGGATAAGGCAGTTGAAGCATACGGTAAAACGATACCTGATTACTTCGCTAAAAGTATTCTGTTAATTCATGATGAAAAACATCTGAAAAAATGTCTAACTAAAATGGCTATAGATGATAGCTGGCTAGATAAAATTCCAAACACATTATTAAACTCCATACTTAATTTAACAGAACGGGGAATTTCTTTTGCCCACTCTGCTGAAGCTAATGAGTTACTAGCAAAATTATTTCCCTTCAAATTTGCTCTTACCGATAATAAAATTGGTAGCCAGGTTGGTATAAACACCAATGATGATGTGCTGAAGCATTTTGAGCAGTACGATAAGGATAATCAAATAGCCAAATGGCGGGAATCCGGATTAATTGAAACTAAAACCCAATTTCATTATCTTGATAATGAGAATCCGGAGAGAGTTGCTTCAGTATTAAATCATGAATTTAAAACTGATATAAAAGTTGAACCCTATTTGCCTAAACAAGCTCAAGACGTTTTATCAGCAGAATTAGAACCATAATAACAATATGAAAATAGCTGATAACCAAATTTATGCCACTGGAATATGATGCATGATCCAAATTTAGATAGTTTTATTGTGGCTTACCAAACCTCCATGTTACCTAACGTGAATTATAATGAGATTGAAACCGAAGACTCATTATTTCCGCTGATTGACCTAGAGTACGGCATCTTGGAAAGTTGCATTGAATTTCTGGAAGTAATTAAACCAGTTCTTCAAGATGAAAAGCTTATGCCGATGCCGGAGTCTTTAGTAGCACATCTATGTGCTTATCTGGGTGCTGTGATGACAGTACACACCGTTCATTCAGCAGTAAAATTAGAACCGTTGGTGATAAAGTTAATTCAACAGCAAGCGAAAATAGCTTATCAGCATTTCGCTCAATACGGAGAGCAGAAAATTCCATGGGGGTCAACAATCATACGTTGATAGCCAGAATATAAAAAATCCTGCATAGTTAGGTGCGCGGTATGAAGTATAGAAGGTGGTAGATCACTCGCTTAGAATGTTTAAGTCTGAACTAATGGGTTTGCCACTTCAATATGGAGAGCAGAACAAAGTCTGGAGCCAATTGACATGAAGGTGGTTTTCAACTAAAATTTAGTCAAATATAATTTGGCCAATAATAATGAAAACTTATGTTATTAAGATTGCTTTGCGTAGCGTAAGCCCGATGATTTGGCGAAGACTTGACAGTAAACTAGCTCCTGTAAGCCGATTACGGCTGGTCTTCCACCATCTTTAACGTAGCTTTTTTCTCTACGGCACACTGACCCCAGACTTTGTTCTGCTCTCCATACAAAAGCTCTGCTCTTGCTCAAAAAAACCAAACCAAAAATTAACTTATCGTTAAATTGTCCTCTACTGTTGTGGAATAACGGAAATAAGCTGTTAGATGTATTGTGGTCAGGTAGGTCGTATTGACGACCGCAAGCTGTCCATAATCAGCTAATGGTTTATTCTGTGATTTTGCGTCTAGCAAAAAGTCCACAAACTATCTTTAAACAAAGCTTATAATAACGCTAATCTTGTGAAAACGAGATTCGGTGTATCACCCTCGCGGGTGGTAAGCTGCCCGCAAAGGTGGTATGTATTGTTAACTTTACAAAAGGACACAATCATATGTTCACTTATGCGGTGATTGGTTTTCTTTGCTTAATAAAAAAAGCTGGAGTATCTTTCAAAATCAATATCCAGCTTTCGATAAAATCGAAGAAAATCCGTAGAAGATACCGTTAAAGACTTCTACAAATTAGGTAGCCTGTTAGCGCAGGCTATCTTCTACCTATATATTAAACTAATTTAAGCATATTTGTCAATATCATTT
>JAUPUP010000226.1 GCA_030917485.1 Pseudomonadota bacterium | reverse complement strand
TGGGGGATTTATATCCAAAATTTGAAATTTAACTGATTCGGGGCTGGAATTTATTAATTTTATAAAAAAATTGCCCAAATTTAGACAAAAAATAGAAATAAATTAGTTTATGAAATATGCATGATAAGATTAATAAGAGTAGTTATGGTGGTAAAATTCCTTAGCGTATATTTACGCACCATTCTGCTTGCTACCCTTGTAGTGAGAAAAATTTTAAAAGTTTTGGGCGATTAGATAAATATGGCGCAGACAGGTCTACCTGTATTTATCTTGTCGTCGTACATTTACCCTTGACACTAACTCCCGAGCTTGTGGTCCACTCGGTAAATAGCCTCGAAAATATGATTTGCTATCATTTCAGCGCAGCTTGCTGTAGTAAGTAGGTATCGATGGATAATTAAAAAATTAATTTATAATTATAATTTTTATCGAAAATTAATTTTTTTGGGAAAGTTAGGTTTGGCAAAGGTATGCTATAATCGTGAGAGTAAAAAATTAAATGAGTTTATGAAGATATAATTGTAGAATAAAGGAGTAAATTTTAGATTATAGTTGGTGGTCAAAAGTTGATTACAGTTAATATTTTTAGAGAAAATAGCCCACAGGGTAACGCATAGTAGCAGATTTTTTGCAGTTTTGGTATTTGGTATCTATGCAACGAATATCTGGACTGGAAGTCTACTTTAGAAATGGTGCAGATAATCTAACTTATAACAGGGTAAAACCAATAGATAAATTTTTATCCACATTAGCTATTTGTTTATCTATTGGGGATGTATTTTCTAAATTGTCAGTATTGAGAATAATACATATAAGGTACAGATGTCTAAAGCTAAATTTGCTACTCCTAAAAACTCTAAGACTATTACTAAAAAAGCTAAAACTAATAATTAAACCTCAAAGTGAAGCATTGGTTTACATTTATAATACGACCTCAAATAGAAAAACAGGTTATGTTGTATCGTATAAGCTGAGAAATAAAAGGAAAATTCAGCGAATAGAAGTTAAGCAAATGCCAATAAATATAAAATATCTTTGAGAGATTTATAAGTCTTATAATGACTTTTAAGATTGTATTTTCTGTAGAATTAGCAACTATTTTTTAGATGGTTAGGTTTCTATCTAAATTAGCTACAATATGTGCGGTTAATATGTAATAAAATTGTCCGTTTATTTAACAACCGGCTAGAAGAAATCCCGCACTTCAAATTTGGGTTTTAGAAATTAAGTGTGGGCTGAATTCAGCAATTTTAATAATTTTTATTTACAATCAGCGGGGGAGTAGTTAAGATAACCCCACTGATTCACGAAGCGAAGCGATTTCTTAGCGATAGAAAAGGATGGTATTTTATGAATGTAAACCAGCGTAGTGTAACCCGTAATGCGTTAGTTACAAATTACAATAATATGTCTCGTAAAATTGATGGTGATGAGAATAAGACTATCCAACTTACAATAGATGTTACGGATAAGTTAATTGAATTGATAAGCAGTAATGACGCCAGAATTGCTAATGCTACTCTAAATATTACTATTTATTTGGTTGCTTTTAAAGCATGTAGACATGGTATTTTTGGTTGGGGACAAAAAGCAGTAGCAGAGCAAGATGGATGTTTGATCATGATTAAAAGTAACCTTGAAGTGTTGAACAATCGGCATTCTGATTCTGCTCCTTTATTAACTTATGACAATATGTGTCGATTAGTCAAAAGTATACATGGAGGACTATTCACGGCTGTAATACCTGATGTTTTTGTGCGGTTTCTGAAGGGGTTAGATCGGAGTACACTTCTTAAGATTGCTTTATACGGCTCTAACATGAATTTCTTATTGGAATGTAACATTTTTGAATTTACGGGGAACTACTTTTTCGAGACTGATATTGCGTATAACCACGATATTGCTGAACTAAAAACCAGGGGTCAATCTTCTGTGAATGGTAAAGAAATATTTTATGTTTATCATGATGGTGAGCATTCTCACGAAGTAGGGCTGGTGAATTTTAATTCCTGTAACCAGTCTACTGATGTTTTGTTGGGGTTTGTAAATTTAATTGAATTTTTTTGTCAGAATTATACGTATAAAGATCAGATTGAACGCCATGAAGATATATATAGAGATCAGGTGAATAGATATCGTATTAAGAATGAATTTGGAGATGAGATTGGCGGTCCGTATAAGTATATGGATATGGCTCGTATTTCCGCAATTAGTCATGCTACATGGGAAGGACATAAGTCTGGAGAAAAAAGACGTTACCAGATAACGCTATATTTTGATAAGGATGCGGATGAGAAAGCAATTAATAACACATTAGAATACCTTGATGTATTTTTGCGGCAGAGTGTTTTCATTAAAGATGTTACATGTCACCATGTTATAGATGATGATAGCCGAATTTTGAAGGAATTTGTTTCTTATAAAAATCCGTATTGTTCTAAAGATGGGAGAGTTAGATTCAGTATGGAATCACAACCAATGGAATATCAAAGAATAAAAAAGGTGATGGATCAAAATCCCGGATTAAAGGAGTTTATGGGGATAGAGATTGTGGACCGAATTGAGCAGGCGCTAAATCAAGTTGAAGTGGACTCTTCTTGCGAGCTAAAGCAATTTGAAGTTAATTCTTTCAAGAATGAAGATCACAATGTAAGGATGTCTGTAGACGATGACCGAGAGGTAGTTCTTTGTGTTATTGCTTATTATGATGGCTTAAAAAGTAGTATCCAACGGGAATGGTTACGATCTTCACTAGTCTCTGCGATGATTTATAATGACTCCGTACTAGGCCGCTACTTGGGGTTGTAACCGCAACAATGGCATTCGGTTAGGGCGCCGCAGGCGCACAAAGCAGCTTTAGCTGCATAAAGTTGAGCATAAGCTTTACAAAAGATGGAGGATTTAGTCCCTTCGATATCGGCATACAGGTGCAGGTATCAAACCACCTCAAGCTGCTGTGATAAAGAGTCAT
>JAUPUP010000225.1 GCA_030917485.1 Pseudomonadota bacterium | reverse complement strand
AGATCAGATTTATTTTAAAAATTTAGAATTAAAAGCAAGTTAAAAAGTGTTGTTAATCAATGATAATGAAATTGGCTCTATTTTTTTATGAAAACTGGTCTTGACAATGCCGACCATTATAGTTTTACGGCGTGCCGGATAACTACTTGCTTGCTACAACTTTGGAACTCGCAGTAAAACAACAGTTGTAGCATTAGTTTTAGGGTTAATATTATTTGCTACTAGATAGATCCATTTCTCGTCAACCCCAACAAATGAAGTATCGTATTGCGCTCCATAAGCTTTTTCTGAATATATAGCTTGACATTTACCACTGCTCATCAAACACTTAGCAATTATAAATGAACCTGGCTTCGCAGATTTATCATTTAATGGTGTAATTAAGTAAATATTGCCTGATTTATCTACGCTAAAAGCATGAACATTCGCTAAGTTTAATGTCTTTACATTATATTCATCCGAAATTAGATCAATTTGCATGATTTTATCATTTTCATCACCAGCAATAAAATATAACTTATTGTTGATTATTTGAAATTTAACATCAGTGGGGGCAGGCTTAACCCCTAGTTTTGTTTTGTTACACTTGGCATTATCACGGCATTCTATTAATACAACTCTTTGATTAAAATTATCATTACTAATTCCAATGTATTTTAACAACTTAGCACTGCCAGATGAAGTATCACCGTATGATTCAAAAACTGCTGTAAAAAATTTTAAACTGGCTCCCATTATACCAATATCAATTTCCTTAGACACATTTTTGCGATTATCTGTAGTCATTTGATAAGTAATTTTATTATCATTTAAATCTAGACTATGACTTTTAAAACACAGGAAAGATCCATCATTATTGTAACTACAAGAATTAGGCAAGAAATTATTATATAACGGAATATAAGTTAAAGCCCTTGATTCTAATTGCATCTTATCAGAAATAACCGTGGCAATCTTACCTGCAAAACTGCTTGTTCGTCCATTTAAATTGAAAACTGGTAATTCTGGTTCATTAGTTAATGGATTGATAAACATATTTACTGCCCCATTAGGCATTAAAATATTATTTGTTGGCAGCCGCAAAACATTTTTATTGCTAACTTTAGTTGATAAGGTATTTGCTACCGATGCCATTGCGATATCAGCATTGATTATACTAATAACAGTAAAAAACACCCAAAAAATTAATTTTCGCATATTACATTATTATACCTTCTATTTAGGGTCATTATGAGTTACGATAAGCACGCCCTTATTATAAGGTGAAATACTTACATTAAATAAACTATCTGGCTGAGCAAAAAAATTTTTAACAGCCTCACGTAAAGCTGTGCCTCCACGATATCCAGTAACTATTTCTGTATTATGTTTTATGTTCCCGTATCTAAGATGGTATTGTAACAACACCAGAGCCATATCAACGGTAACACCCATAGATGAGTCATCCGCATAATAAACTATAGACCTACAATGTAAGTTTAATTTATTTTCTTTATAAGAATATCCCAGCCCATTTTTAAACACTCCATTTTTAACTGCTTGTTGTATAACATTATCCGCATCTTCCCACTGTCCAACTTTTGCACAGCACGTAATTAGATCATTATAATCTTTATAATTTATATTTATGCGTTGATTATTAATTTCTTCAAATAATTCTAAAGCGAACCACAATTCCCCAGCTAATGCACAAAGTGAAAGCACCATGGAACAAGCAATCGGATCTGGTTTTATTCTACGCTTCATCCAATTAAATAAATCTAAGGCAAAATCCCAATCATTAGTTTTTGCACAAGCTAATATTCCAATATCGTACACTATTTTAAACTTATCATCTTGCATCTCCTCAATTATATCATGAGTTACACTATATTTAAGTAAATCTAAAATAAAGTGCCAGTTTTCAGATTTTTTGCAAGTTAGAAACACTTCAAAATATATCATATCTTTATTTTTCACAAATTTAAATCTGAGCTTATTACTGAATACTTCATTAAATAAATTTAATGCTTGTTGATAATGGCGCAACCTTGTGTAATTATGTATCGCAGCAGCATATGTCTTTGCATCTAAGTAAATTTTATTTTTCTCTAAATTATCAATAAGCCTGCCAACATCCTGCAATGTATTACATTTAGAAAACAAATTAGCTGTGACTTTAAGCACATCCCATACCCTTTTCGACCCATAATTAAATTCACGAATTATTTTTTCATTAGTTACCATATTTGGGTTTTCTAAACAACTGCGTTTTAAATCTATATCCTGATTACTATATCTACTGGATATACTGTTCAATTTACGTTTATCCCCAATTTTATTCCCATAGCGTGTGGTAATAATTTTTGCTTCAATTTTTTGAAACATATTTAATTGGCTGCCTTCAAACTTATAATTTCGAATAATACTCAATATACGTTCTCTTGATACTGAGTCACACTCGCTTAACAATACATCAGCTACATGATCAGAAGTCATAATTCCTACTGGATTAACTATCACACCAATTATTCCTAATGCAATAATTGTTACTTTGAGACAATAATTATCCTTAAATTCATTATTTTTCATATTATGCAAGGATAATAATAGATGAGAAAAACCTCCCTCATAACTACCTGCCAACTCAAATATACATTTACAATATTTTGTCAACTCTTGTTCGTCAACAAATTGATCAGAGATGATAAAATGGGAGTTCTTCAGTAATCTATTTAACTGGGATGACCTATCATTAGAAAATGGGGAAGATGTGAAACCGGAAGATCTAGTCAATGAACTTGGCGTACTCATATATTAACCTATAACCCAATATAAAGCCATAATAAACTAATCCGACTAGAATTATGCCAATAATTGATAGCGTAAAATATTTATAAAATCTATTTATTTTCATCGCTAATTAAGCTACCTTACTCATTTTTTACAGCAGTTATAACCGCAATAGTCATTTCATCTTCAAATTTACCATTTGTATGGGCGAATAATCCACATATTTTAGCAAGGTAATATAAGCAGAAAGCTTTAAATTTATTAATTTTATAGTCTTTAATCGCACCTATAAACCAACCAGAGTTATGGATAAAATTCCACATGTCTAGCCAGCTTGTTAAGGATACTTTAATCTTTAACTCCTCATATGTATACACGCTAAAATTATTTTT
>JAUPUP010000224.1 GCA_030917485.1 Pseudomonadota bacterium | reverse complement strand
CGAGGTGCTGCTCTCAGAGGTAATCACAGCCTCATGAACTTTAGATCGTATTTGATCTATTTTGCCGGAACGCGCCTGCTTTTCACGTAAATTATACGCATCTTGTAAATCTTTTTCAGCGAGTTCCTTAACTTGATTCATCAACTCTACATTTTGCTGTTGTGCAGACCATTCCCACACAGGAGGATTCACTTCACGTACAAACTCTTCAATCGCTGTTATTGCTGTTTGCATCTGTTCATGCCCATACATAACAGCATTTAGCATAATATCTTCAGGCAGTTCTTGCGCTTCACTCTCAACCATTAATACTGCACGCTTGGTACCAGCAACTACTAAATTTAATTTTGAAGTGCTGCATTCCTGTACACTCGGGTTTAATACAAACTGTTCATCAATATAAGCAACCCTTGCAGCGCCAATTGGCCCCTTAAATGGCAGCCCAGAAAGAGACAATGCGGCCGATGCGCCAATTAAAGCTGGAATATCCGGCAATACTTCAGGGTTTAAAGAAATAACCTGAGCAACCAGATGTATATCATTATAAAATCCTTCCGGAAAGAGCGGACGGACTGGACGGTCAATTAATCTAGCAATTAATACTTCGTGATCACCAGGCTTAGTTTCACGCTTAAAATACCCGCCAGGAATTTTACCAATAGCATAATTTTTTTCAAAATAATCGACGGTTAAAGGAAAAAAGTCCTGCCCCTCTTTTACTTCTTTTTTAGCCACAACAGTCACCAACACAACCGTCTCATTAACATTAACAACTACACTGGCTGTTGCCTGGCGCGCCATAACCCCTGTTTCGAGCGTTACATCATGCTTACCATACTTAAACGTTTTAGTTTTTTTATTAAACATTACTTACCTTTTATAAATGAATAATTGTTAATTAATTATAAGAGTTTTAGAACCAGCTCAAAAACAGTTACTACTCAGCCTATATCACTGATAACAGTGTCATACAGTTAAAGCCGCAATTCTCATGTACTTGTTGTACATTCCGGTTGCTTTGTTTAACTTATTCCTTGTTCTTTCGCGCATATGCTGGCAGTAACCTCTAAGTAGTAACCAAAAACATACTTCTCTATAAACTGATACCCAGAGCCTGTTTGAAAACTTCCAACCTATTACAAAAAGCATTAGATTTACTATACATTTCACAAAATTTTATTCGTAATATTACTCGTAATAGAGTAACTATTACTCAAAAATATCATAAATTCTATTTCAATTACTACTTTTTTAACTTCGTTAGCAAGCCATAACGATTAAAGTTTTCAAACAAGCTGTTAGCCACAACATTTTTATCCATATATTATACGTTAAAAGTTACATTATATTTATATAATTTCCACCTATAAAAACGATGATTTCTGCTGTACAATATGCCATTGCTATTATATAATGGTTAACTATCCCTAAGTATTGTAATGTGGAATACACATCAAAGTAAAAATAGAGTGAAAAAGCTATTTTTTGCTTTAAGCTAAAAAACCGCTAACTTATTGATATGAAATGGTTGCTGCGGAGGCCGGATTGGAATTACCACATCGAGCAACGCAACCCCTAATAACAGGGCATTTTACCAGATAGGTAAATTATTCTGGTCATAATCTGGGCAAAGTAAATTTATTCACCACTAGAATTTATGACGCACCATCGTACACATTAACCCAAAATATACTTTATCAAGATTTATATTGATTATAAAAATCTTGAAACTTAGTCGCTATAAATTTTGATTTGAATAATCCATTTACAATTTTTGTATACAAGCCATCACTCATAGACTCATGAGCAATAAATTCACCACTTTTTACTTTTTTAATTAGCATGCTTGCTTCTTCAATCCTAGCATAGCGGTAATGAATAAAACTGCGCCGTTTTATAAAAGTGTGTTCACCAGCTTCAATAATGCAAGCATCATCAAACACATGGTTGTTGTAGACTGTAGACACGTTAACAAGCAAAACTTTTGCTTGTTTTTCAGAGGTAGGAGGATTTGTCAGAATTATAAATAAATGTTTGACATCTCTTAAATTATCAGGCGAAGATGGTATTAACAGAGTTGCTTTTTTAAATGGAATGAACATCTGTTAATGTCCAAACATAGAATCCAAGTACTCTTCTTCTTTGATTTTTTCTTGAATAAGCGCAATTTGTTCCTTATTTTTACCAACGGCAACCAATAATTCCTCAGTAGTAATTGGTAATGCTGAACCATTCGGGTCTTTCCACTCTGGACAATGTTTATGGGTGTAATCACGGATTTGCCATTGATTCATATGCCCATATTTATCCCAAATATGCTCCATAACCTCTAAATCAGAACAGCTTAATTCATTAAATTTATCAATTGAAATATTTAATTTATTCTTTTTTAGCCCAAGTTTATGATTGGCTTTATCAGTGATCCAACTACTCCAACCATTTGGACTAGATTTTTGCTCACCATCCATTAACTCTTTAGTTCTGGATAGAACCGGTCCGTGTGGAAGAGAGTAAAATTTATCCCCAGAAATTGAACATTCAAAACGAGCAAAAGACTCCCTCTCTGATAAATATAGCAACTTCATCAGTTTCAAAAGAAACATCTCTCCACCTTCTTTTTGAAGGAAGAAAGCTGCAATTTGGGTGATTTTAAACTCATTAAACATTTTATTTTCTACTTGTCCTCAAAACAATTTTTACCGCCATAATTATACCATATTTAGAATATAATGGTCGGCATTGTCAAGACCAGTTTTCATAAAAAAATAGAGCCAATTTCATTATCATTGATTAACAACACTTTTTAACTTGCTTTTAATTCTAAATTTTTAAAATAAATCTGATCT
>JAUPUP010000021.1 GCA_030917485.1 Pseudomonadota bacterium | reverse complement strand
TTGCTGTTTTTATTTTAGAATTATCAAGAACTGCAACAGTTATCAATATAGTTGTTAAGCAAAATTTCATTATGGCAAAGGCTATTGCCATAGGTTCATCGAACATATTCATTAGGGTTCCTTAATTTACAATTAGTAATAGTAGTTTCGTCTTGGGTTTCTCGATATTCACACCCATTTTCTATAGCAGTGATGAGTTTTTTATTATCATAATATGCGGAAGAAACGCTAATAATGATAACATACGCGACAATACAAGCAACGAGTGTTTTTTCAAACATGTCAATTCCTCATTTTAATAATAATTATAACTTAAATTTACGATTAAATCAAGATGCAAAATTATTTTTAAAGTAATCATGTAGTTCTTGTGTTGCAGAATCCCAGTTGTTATATTCAGTTTGGCGAATAATTTTAACGCTGTTGTACCAAGGTTGAGATTCACAAGCCCAAACAAAATAAGGTACCAATGGCACTAGTACAACAGTAGGGATGCTCATAGCACCAGCTAAATGTGCAGTTGATGTACAACTAGTAACTAAGATATCTAGATTAGCAAATATCGAATACGTGTCTTGCCAATCTTTGATAATAGCGTTGCAGTTGGGAATCGTAGGATCGTTGTCTTCTAATTGAAGATTAAACAGTTGTCCATAATGACCTAAATGCGTTAACGCTGTTTTTGGTACTGTGCGAAATTGATCATGTTCGAATTCTTGATTACCTGCCCATCGAACACCAATTTTCTTTTGCCCTTGTGCAATTTTGTCCATTTGTCTTGCGATGTAGGGTTCAGCAAAACTAGAGATATATGGAAAAACTACATGTTGTTGAGGATCATCTAATTTTAGTATATCAGGAATACTCATGGCTGGACAATAATAATCGTATTCAGCAGATTTTAATGCCGCAATAGGTTCACAAAAATACCCAGCATTAGTTAACAAACGTAGTAAACTGTGGTGACAATAAATGGTTAAATTTTCGCATAAAGTTTTAATATGGTTAGCCCAACGCAAGAAAATCATTTCATCACCTAACCCACCTTCGAGAATTAGTGCTAGATTTTTACAAGATTCACCGTTCCAACGTTTAGTAGCATCTACGATATTTTGTTCCAAATAAATGTATTCATTGCCCCAAGATCTTAGTTCACTACCTCGTTGGATAAGTTTAAATCCTGCTGAAAAATCACCTTGTCGAAGTAAATGCCATCCTAAGTTGAAACTTACTTTAGGATTAGATCGATCAAGTGTATTGTAAATATCAAGCGCAGAATTATGATGCCCGAGAGCATTAAGGTATAACGCTTGATCAATTAATAATTCAGTAGTGGGTTCAAGATCTTTTATAATGTCAAACGCTATGTTAGCTTGATGATTGTAATAATAACACTTAGCTAGATTAGGTTTTAATTCTATAGGTAGATCAGGAACGTCGAGTAGTTTAATAGCTTTATGGTATTGTTTATTATTAAAATAATGTTGAGCTCGTTGATTTATGTGTTGAAACATTGATGTCACTTTAGTTGATTAGTTAAACAATCAATTATATCGGAGTTTAGATTATTATCGGTATCATAAAACAAATAACTTTTACATAAATCTCGAAACAATTCCTGAGTCACGATTACTTTATCGGGTAGTGTTGACAATCCAACTAAAATTTGTTCGACAGGTTGATAATTTTCTAAAGCTTCTTTAATATCAGTAGGCATTATGATTCTCTTTATTTGAACTTATTTAGTGGTAGGAAATTTAGTCAAGAAAAATTCCAACTTACTACATAAAATAAGTTGGAATTGAATTTTTATTGCACGTTACTGGTAGTAAAATGAGCAGACCACGTAGTATTAACTATTTTAAGAGTAGTCCAACTAGATCCATTTGACGAATATTGAACCGCAATAGATTTAGCAATATAACCACCACCATTTGCATCATAAATGTAAAAACTTCGTATAGTTTTATCAGTACCAAAATCAACAGCCCACCAAGTGGGCTGAGTAATTACGCCAGAATCCCAACGAGTAAATGTAGGTTCGTTATCATTTGCTTGATTCGCTCCAAAACCAGTTAACTGATTACTTGCTGACGCAGTTGCACCTATACATAAATCAGTACCTAATGCTGACGTAGATTCATACATAGAAACAGTATTATAACTTTGATGATAATATTGAACTTCAGGATTAAACCAAATAGTATCATTAGCTAACAATCGCCAATACCGAGCTGATATAAAAATAGCTACCCCCCCACTGACTTACGTGCTAAAGTGTAGCAATATCCACTTGAAATACCAATCCAATTAGTGCCAGGTATTTGAACAGGACTTGATCTTCTTATTCTATCATTTAACCCCACTGTTCCGACACTGTTATAACCCCATGACCACAATGTGCCGTCTGTTTTACGGGCCGTACCGGAGTATACTCCGGTAACAACGTCGTTCCAAGTAGTTCCGGGAATTTGTGTCGGGTTTGATCTGCTTATTATATCATTTAACCCTAGATGTCCATACCCATTATAACCCCATGACCACAATGTGCCATCTGTTTTACGGGCACATACACCAGATAATCCTGTAGAAATATCATTCCATGTAGTTCCGGCAATTTGGCTAGGACTTGATCTATGTTGAGTATGATTAATGCCTAACCCCCCGTGAGCATTTGATCCCCACGACCATAATGTTCCGTCTGTTTTTGTTGCAAAAGCGCTAT
>JAUPUP010000223.1 GCA_030917485.1 Pseudomonadota bacterium | reverse complement strand
CACTTCATCTTCATTTTTACCATCCAATAATGAAATTAAGGTCAACATTTGTACCAACTCTGGAATATGCTTATTATCATTAGTTGCCTTTTTATCAAGCCAGGTAATAAACTGCAACACATTACCCCACTTTTTTTCTGCGCTACTCATGGTTTCATGTTCATATAAGTATTCTTCATACTGAATTTTAGCCACCAACTCATTGAGTAATTCACCTACAGCAGTTGTTTTCATCTTGGCTTGCAATTCATTAATAAAGTTACCAAAATTAATTAACTCTTCTAGCTGCGTATGTGCACAGTTACTAGCAAATCCCTCTTCCCATAGCGCAGCAAAAAGAGATATACCCCGCTGTTTAGAATACCCAGTGAGCTTATCTAAGGTAACATGCCCAATGCCGCGTTTAGGTGTGGTAACTGCACGGATAAAGGCTATATCATCATCATCATTTACCAATAAGCGAAGGTACGCCCCAATATCTTTTATTTCTGATTTATCAAAAAATGACTGCCCGCCAGATATGGTGTAAGGCACTTGATAATTACGTAAGGTTTGCTCTAAAATTCTGGCTTGGTGATTACTGCGATATAACACTGCGTAATCAGAAAATTTACTCCCATTTAACGAATGGTGCAGCATAATTTTACGCACAATCAATTCCGCCTCTGCCTCATCATTCTTACAGCTCATAATTCGAATTGCTTCACCTTGACCAAATTCGCTCCACAGTTTTTTAGCAAATAGCGTTTGATTATTCTGAATCACGCTATTTGCTGCAGCTAAAATAGTATTGCTTGAACGATAATTTTGCTCTAATTTGACTACTTTTAAGTGTTTAAAATCATCATGTAGATTATGTATATTTTCAACCTTAGCTCCACGCCAGCCATAAATAGATTGATCATCATCACCAACAGCAGTAAACAACTGACTGCGCTGACACAACAGTTTAATCAAGGTATATTGACTCTCATTGGTATCTTGATATTCATCAATTAATAAATATTGGATTTTTTGCTGCCACTTATACAGCACATCCAAATTTTGCTTAAATAAATATATGGGCAATAAAATTAAGTCATCAAAATCAACTGCTTGGTAAGCGCGCAAAGTATCCTGATACTGCTCATATATCCGAATATTAGCGACTTCTAAATTATCTTTAGCAATACTTAGTAAATATTCCGGAGTAGCAAAGGAGTTTTTCCATAATGAAATTTGATGTTGTAAACTTTTAACTAAAGATTTATCAGTAGTTTTTAGATGATCGCTAACAATTTTACTGCTATCATAACTATCTAAAATAGAAAAATTAGTTTTATAACCTAGATGGTGCGCTTCTTCTTTAAGGATTTTTAAACCTAAGGAGTGGAAGGTGGTAATAGTTAATCCGCGTGTATCAATTCCATGAATTACCTTGGCTACACGCTCGCGCATTTCTCGAGCAGCTTTATTCGTAAAAGTAATTGCAGTTATATTACGTGCTGCGTAGCCACATTTAGCGATTAAATGGGCAATTTTCTCGGTAATAACTCTGGTCTTACCGCTGCCAGCTCCAGCAATAACAAGAAGTGCGCCAGATACATATTCAACAGCTTCTAATTGAGGCTGGTTTAATTTGCTTGATAGATTTTGCATAGTGTATGTTATAATAGTCAAATATTCAGATAATAAGGATTCAGATAGTAAAATTAAATTAAAGTTTATATTAGGACGTAGCCATAAATTACGCATCCCTAAATTAGGATGTGTCGCTAAAGATATTATTGTAATCTAATCTACTCGCAAAATTTTATAATTCTTTATATAAACGTTCATCCAAACTAATTTTTAATTTAATTTCTAACTCGTAAATTTAAAGAGTTGACTGCTTAAACAAGTGTTTATTTTAAAAGTAGTTACTTAAGAAATATTTACTCAAAGAGGTATTTAAAGTTAAACAACTATGGCTAAATACGTAATCGGTGATATACAGGGCTGTCATGAAGAATTTATGCAGCTGCTGTCTAAAATAAATTTTAACCCTAGCACAGATACCCTTTATCTGGTGGGTGACTTAGTCAACCGTGGACCCCAATCACTAAAAGTATTACAGTGGATATATAAACATCAAGACAGCTTAGTTACAGTACTTGGTAACCATGATATTTTTCTGTTAGGGCGTTATGCAGGAGTAATTAAACCTGACTCTTATGACACTATTAGCGACATCCTCACCGCTTCAAATGCAGCAAAATTAATTGACTATTTACGCAGTTGTCCGCTAATTTTTCAGGATGAGAACCATGTTTTAGTTCATGCTGGAATTTATCCCAAAATAGATTTTAATTATTTAGTGGCGCTGTGTGATTTTATTTCTGACAATTTTAAGTCGGCAGATTATGCTGAATTTATTAAAAAAATTTATGGAAATAAGCCAGATTTTTGGGATGAAACCTTAAGCCCGCTAAAACAAATGCGCTTTGCTGTCAATAGCACTACACGAATGCGCTTTCTAGATACGCACACATTTAGCCTTGATTACAAATACAAGGGGGAGGTGTTTGAACATCCGCACCATTTGATCCCCTGGTTTAAAGTTAATCCAGATTTACCTCTAAGCAAAAAAATACTCTTTGGGCATTGGGCATCTTTAGGATTTTTACATACGTCAACATTTATAGCTTTAGATACTGGATGTGTCTGGGGGCGCAAACTTACTGCGCTCAATTTAGATAATTTTGAAATTACCCAAGTTAATGCCCAATCCAATCTAAAATAGATTATCAACAACATAGGATATTTTAACTAATGAACCAACTCAGAATTCTTATAACTTTTATAGTTATTGCTTTACATGTCCCAACATATGCTTCATCCAATAAGAAAATAGATGACCTAGCCCGTACATTTATGGATAAAAACAATGTTGCTGGAATGTCCATTGCAGTCATAGATAAAGATAAAACATTTATTTTTAATTATGGCTATGCCAATGAACAACAAAAAACTCCAACAACCAGCGACACAATTTATAGAATTGCATCATTTTCAAAAACATATACCGCAACTTTGGCTGCCATTGCTGCCACAGAAGGCAAATTAAATTTAAATGATCCATTTAATAAATATTTCCCCGACTTAAAAAACAATCCAAATTTAAATAAAATCACACCCAATATGCTTCTTGCTCACGTGTCTTCACTGCCATTTGATTTTACACCAGCCCCAAATACTTATTCAGACGTAGTAAAAGATTTAGATCACTTTGTACCGTCAATGCCTCCTGGCAGCCAATATGGATATTCAAATGCCGGAATTGGAACTATGGGCTACGTCTTACAAAATGTGTATGCTAAAGATTATGACACAATTTTAGCCGATAAAATTTCCCGTCCATTAAAGATGAATTCAACTTATTTAAATTTACCTGCAGACAAAGAAAAGTATGTAGCTCTTGGTCATGAAAATAATAATAAAATCAGGGTATATGACAAAGATATAGGTGTATGGTTTGCTGCAGCATCGTTAAAATCAACTATTACTGATATGGCAAAATTTCTAGCGGCACAAATCAATTACTCATCACTGAATGATGCAACACTTGCGAAAGCCATTGACATTGTACATCAAAACAAGTATTGTTTTGCCAATAAAACAGCCTGTGAACAACTCGGGTGGCAGGCACACATTATTTCAGAGCTTAAGAACTCCACTGGCGATACTTTTTCTAGTATACATAGTGCTCACAAGCTAAACTTTGGTCATCAAGCAATCATTAAAAACTCCGCTTTTTCAAAAAACAAAATCTTTATAGATAAGACCTGCGGTGGGTATGGGATGTCAGGTTATATGGCTTATATTCCAGAGGAAAAAATAGGAGTGGTTATTCTTATGAATAAGCTTTTAGGAGATCCGAGGATTGAGCTTGGACGCAATATTTTAATAAACTTTAATACTTCTAATATACAAAATTAGAATATTAAAATTAGGATAATAACGGCCACCATCCATAATTTACACACATACCTTGATAATTTCCAATTATTATCAAAGAGGCAATAATTATGGTAATAACTGCCTCCCTTCCTACAAATGATCTTGCTATTTGTGTGGATATGCCATTTTGTATGGATTAATCAAGCGTTTAAATTCCTCCTCCGGCAAAAATCCCAACACCTTATTTGCTTCACTCAGGGAACAATCATGCTCATCCGCATAATGCGCCATTTGTGAAGCTTTATCATAACCAATAACTGGACTAAACACCGTTACTAGCATTAGCGAATTTTGCATAAAATAATCAATTTGTTTAAGATTGGGTTTCATCCCATCTAGCAAAAACTCTTTAAATGAATTACACGAATCGCTAAGAATACCAACAGATTGCAATATATTGTGTATCATTAATGGTTTATATACATTCATTTCTAAATATCCGCCAGCACCACCAAAAGTTACCGCTATATCATTTGCCATTACCTGAACTGCAACCATCGCCATAGCTTCACATTGAGTTGGATTTACTTTACCTGGCATAATTGAAGAGCCTGGCTCATTTTCAGGCAATATTAACTCATGTATCCCAGCTCGAGGTCCACAGCTCAATAGTCGTATATCATTCGCAATTTTATACAAAGTGTTTGCCAAAGTTTTAAGCATTCCGCTAATTGCCACTAACGGATCATGTGATCCTTGCGCTGCAAATTTATTTGGCGCCGTAACAAATGGTAAACTAGTTAATTGGCTAATGTGTTTAGCAATTGTTACCGCAAAGTCTTTGTGAGTATTAATTCCTGTGCCGATTGCCGTGCCACCCACCGCTAATTGATATACATCAGATAAACTAGATTTGATTCTATTAATATTATCGTCGATTAAAACTGCATAACCAGAAAACTCTTGACCTAATGTCATTGGTACTGCATCTTGCATATGAGTACGCCCAATTTTTACAATATTATCCCAAGTTGTTGCCTTTTCCCATAACGCAGATGAAAATTTAGCCAAAGCTGGTAATAAATGTTGATTAATTTCTATCGCAGTTGCAATACACATAGCAGTTGGAAAGGTATCATTTGATGATTGCGACATATTTACATGATCATTAGGGTGAACTGGATTTTTACTGCCCATTTGACCGCCAGCAATTTCAATTGCCCGGTTAGAAATAACCTCATTAACATTCATATTTGACTGAGTACCGCTGCCAGTCATCCATACATGTAGCGGAAAGTGTGCATCCAATT
Source organism: Pseudomonadota bacterium (assembly GCA_030917485.1). GTDB lineage: Bacteria > Pseudomonadota > Gammaproteobacteria > Burkholderiales > UBA11063 > Aquella. The sequence goes on along the minus strand of JAUPUP010000223.1, from coordinate 704 downwards.
TACCAGCCAATATTTCATCCGCTGCCTGAACTATCAAATTTGCACGTGTTTCGTCAAGCTCTCCAAGTTCATGGTTACTAATTGCAGCAGCTTTTTTTAATAAAGTCAAGGCATAAACTACTGGCATGGGAATTAATTCTTTACCAATTGCAAAATGATGCAATGAACGCTCAGTTTGTGCGCCCCAGTAACGCGAACTGTCTACTTCGATTTTACCCATGCTATCCGATTCAACCCTCATGCTGCCTTTATTGCTACTACTAATACCAGCCTGATTGGGGTTAGCAAAATCGTGTGCATTTTTCATATTTTTCCACCTTTTAAAATTAACTAATTCTTTCTTTATTGCTACAACGAAGCGTATCAATTTGCTCAACACTTAACCCAGTAAAATCAGCAACATGCGTTACATCCATACCTGCTGCAAGCATTTTACTAGCTATCTTCTGTTGTTCTTTCTCCATACCCTCTACTAAACCTTTTTCCATACCCTCTACTAAACCTTTTTCTAAACCTTTCTCCATACCCTCTGCCAGACCCTCTTCCTTACCCTGTCTTGCAGCTTTTCTTAACGCCATTTCTTCATCACGCATCCACTTCAATCGAGATTCGTAACTTTCCCGCTCTTCATCAGTAAAATTCATATGCTCCATTACTTCAACTGCCTTTTGAATTGACGGTATTTGCAATTGCTCTGGCAGGTG
>JAUPUP010000222.1 GCA_030917485.1 Pseudomonadota bacterium | reverse complement strand
TTATACATATCTAGATTATAGAGATGTAGATGTTTAACAACGTGCTAGAAGAACTACCCTACTGATTCACTGAGCGGTAGTGAGTTCTTTAGAGAGTCAGCGCTGGGTTTTTATAGGTAAATAATAGAATAAATGAATAAATTTGGGATTAAGTTTATATTGTTGATTATGGTTGCAGCTACACTTACATCTATGCTGTTGGGGTGTTCAATCTGGTCGCCGGATTATGTAAAACCAGCTATTGATACTCCGAGCCGATGGGCATATTTTGAATCTGAATCTCTTGCTGCAGAAAATAACCTGGCTTACACTGCGTGGTGGCAAAAATTTAATGATCCGGTATTAAATCGGTTAATTGAAAGCGGTTTGATTAATAATAATAGTATTGGGCAGGCATATGGTAATCTGGAGCAAGCAAAGGGTCAGCTAAAAGCAGTTGAATTAAGTTGGCTGCCAATTACCAGCGTTTATGCGGGTTATTCCAGTAATCCAGCTTTTGGGGTGCCGCTAGGGGTTTATGGGATTTGGCCGCAGTATGCCCTGTTCAATATGTTTAATATCATAGCCATGCAAAAATCAGCCGAGCTTAAAGTCGCGTCTCAAGAAAAAGCTGTAGATGCAGCTAAACTGGTTTTGATTGGGCAAATTGCTAATAGTTATTATACTTATATTGCTCAGGCAGCGCAGCTAAAACTTTATACCCAATATCAAAATGACTTAAAAGAAATTCTTGATGTTGAGCAAGCTGATTATCAAGATGGGATTAGTTCGGAAATTATAGTTAAAGGCCTGGCTCAAAAGGTAAATGCGGCAAATGTTCAACAAAAAATTATTGAGAATAACATTATCAAAAGTCAAAATGCATTGCGGTACTTAATTAACGGTAATCCCGGTATAATAGTTTCTAGTGCTGAATTTACTACAGTTAATACTGCTTATCCGAATGTGGCTGCTTTGCCTGCAACCGTCTTAGCTAACCGACCAGACGTAGCAATTGCAGAATTAGAGTATCATTTAGCTGTACAAAACAAAGGTGGTGAATATACTCAGCTATTACCAGTTATACAATTAGATAGTTTTCAGGGGGCGGCAAATGTTGGCAATCCTAATCCATGGGGTGGCTTAACCACGATTAATGACGCTTATCTTGAATGGACTCTTGATCCTAAAGTATTTGGACGGATTGAAGCTTTGAAAGGCGCGCAAAAAACTGCTTATTATACCTATATTGATACGGTGAAAAAAGCCCTTAGAGATGTAGATAATGATCTAGTCAATCATAAGATTGCGGATCAAACTTACAGCTATGCAAATAAAGCTTATTTAGATGCACAGCAGAAGTATCTGCTAACATTGGACTTATATACTACAGGCATTGATCCTTATCGCACAGTTCTATATAGCAAACTAGATGTAGACCTAACTATGCTTGAAGTAAATAATATGAAATTAATTCAAATGATAACATTAGTCAACCTTTATCAAGACTTAGGTGGTGGCTATAAATATTCAAACCATTCCACTGAAATTAAGTCTAGGCAAAGTTGAGCAAGTATTTACAAGAATCAAACAGGATCTAAATAATCTGTATTTACTTTATATACATTGTTCATGCCAATTGATGCAACTATGCTCAGAGTTGCAATAATGATGGTAGTGATTATGCAGTAATAGTTAAAATTGTTGGCGTTAGTCAGCCAGCTTGCAATTAGCAAGTTAAATCCAATGCCACTGCCGCGTCCAATTATATATAGGGTGTTGGCTGCAGTGTTTCGTTGATTAGTTCCATAACTTTTTGCGACTACTTGTATCCAAATGCTAGGTAAGCCGCCACCTAATATTCCTAGTGCTAGAGTATAAGTAAAAAACCATACCTGATTAATTAAACTGAATGAAATAAGGATAATTAAAAACAGCATGCTGTTAAGTACAAAAAATTTTTGAAAATCTTCAACTTTAACTACATAATAGTTGTATAAGAGGGTACTAATTAAATTGCCGGTAAAGAAGCCGATTAGTAAAGTGTGAATTAAGTCAGATAAATCTGAGTTAATTTGCATAAAATTAGGTAAAATAAACATTACTGAAATTAAAAAATAAAACGGGAGTATGAGTGCAGTTAATCTGAGAGTTTTTAATAAGTTAACTCGATTGCTAAACATACGCCATGGATTGCCTTTACTAATGTGAGGCGGTAAGTGTAAAAATAATGGCGACTCAAATAGGTTTTTTCGGACAACAAATAAGGCTAAACCGCCACCTCCACCACATAAAAACATCACTTTCCAGGATATCATGCTTAAAAAAGTTGCAGTCATACCGCCCAAAATGCCACAAAAATAGAGCCAGGCGGTAGATTTGGCTGCAATGTCCCGCGGCAGCATCTCACTGATTAATACGCTTGAAGTAGCAAACTCTGCCGCTAATCCGGCTCCAGCTAAAAAGCGTAGAATGCTAAAAAGTGTAATAGAAGTAGTAAAGCAGCTAGCAATAATAGCAATAGAGTAGAGTAAAATACTATAACGAATAATAGTGGTGCGTCCAAGCTTATCCCCCAATATACCAAAGAATAAGCCACCTATTATAATTCCAGCGGTGTTATAGTTGGTTATTTTTAAATAAAGCAGTTGAATTGCGGTAGGATCATAAATGTTAAATAATCCCTGGATAATATTGGTATAACTTGCTGAAAATATGGTTAAATCATAGAAATCAATAAAGTATCCGACGCATAATAATATAATTGTCAGGGTATACTGTTTATGATTAATGGTACCTGTTTGCATCAAATCAAGTCCTCAAAAACGTAATAACTCATGCAGATTTTGCAATTATGGTAAATTATAAAAAAGCTATTAAAAAGTTTTTATATAGTTTTGTATAGATGTGTTTACACATTATACTATATTCTAGTTGGGGATTGTAGTATAATGTCCATATAAGTGTATAAGTATTTTCAGAAAAAATATTGTTTTTAGGAAAAATATTAAGTAATGACAGTATTTACTATAGATCATTTTGATGGTTTAGAATTTGTAGAAAAATCTAAGGCTTTAGGTGTTGATGGACGGGTTGCAACTTATCAAGCCCGGCAGCTTGAGCATGTGATTGAGACTGCAGTTACTAGAGCAAAGAATGATATAGAGAATAAGGAATTAGCTACTAAAAAACATACTATGGAGCTGAATTTAAAAATTGAACAAGTAAGATGTGAAATACATAAATCTAAAAATGAGCTTATTATTTGGGTGAGTGGGATAATGCTTACTATGGTGGTTGTCAGCGGTTTGATCCAGCATTTTTTCAAATAGTCTGAACATGAATTTTAATTAGGCGCGCAAACAGTTAAGTATTAATTCTGGAAGTGATAGATAAGTTTTATTGCCATAAAATGATAATCCTATTTGACAATTTCGATTAAAAGTCACGCCGATATCACACTTGCTAATTTCTTCCTCCAGTCCAAACAATGCAGCACTATTTAGCTCTGGACGGGTAAGTCCTTTATTTCCGGCAAAACCACAACAAGCTATATTACGTGGAATTATTATATCTCTGCTGCACTTACTAACAATTTGCATAATTTTAGATTGACTGCCAAGCTTTTGGGTGCTGCAGTCAATATGTAGTGCGAGTTTCTCATATTTTTGTTTAATTGGCAATTTATCTAAATGAAGGTAAATAAGCTCCGTGCTATCCATGAGGTTTAGCGTATATTGTTGTTGCAGCAATGAAGCTAAACAACTGCTGTTATCTGTGATTACTGGATAGTTAAGTTTAGATAATGCTGCTGCTAATTCTTGAGATTTTTCCCTGCCCAAAACATTATTTCCCCATGAATTAAAAACTTGACCGCAGCATAAATTAGCTAAATTATCTGGATAAATTATATTATACTCCAGATAATTAAGCAGTTTTTGTAGGGAGTTGACTGGTGAATTACTGGTGGCAGTTGTATCTGCTAAAACACGGTTATTGCAGCTGGGGAAGTATATAATGGTTTTTGCTGGTATTGGCATAGTTGACGATGGTATAGTTGCTGCACCTGATAGAGTTAGCGTTGGTGCATTAAATTTAAACTGTGCCGTTTGGGCTTGGGGTAGTGTTGGAAGAAAAACGGGAATTACTGGAATTGATTGGTTTAATTTTTTTGAGATGGTATAAACTTGATTACGACTTAAAAATTTTGCTGCCCAGTTACCAATATTCAACAAAAAATGATTAAATTTAACAAAATTATCAAAATGCCGCAGCCAATATTTTTCTCTTAGAGTGGCATTTGTTAGGGATATATTCTTTAGAATAGAGATATTCTTTATGTAATTTTTTCCTGAAGGATATTTTTTTTGAAGAGCTTCTTTGGGGTAATTTTCTCTAACGGATTGGCTGTTATTGCTTTTTAGACTTAAAATAAATTCTCCGGTGTTTATTCCAACCGGACATTTATTTTGGCATAAGCCAGTAGTTGCACAAGTTTCTATGGCATAATAGTTATAAGTACGTCTATAATTTTGTAAAAGTTGTTTAAATTGTTTTTGCTCAGATTTTGTTTGTGGTTTTAGAGTGGTTTCTACTTCAACGAGTTTGCGATAAGTGGCAATGCGCTGGCGTGGTGTTAAGGTTAGGTTTTTGGATGGGCAAACTGCTTCACATAATCCACATTCAATACATTTATCAATTTTAGGGTGAACTAAATTTAATCGCTTTAGATTTTGAATATGTAGGTTAGGGTTAGTGGTTAATTTAACATCAGGATTTAAAATATTATTGGGGTCGAGTAGATTTTTTATCTGCCACATGATAGCATGTAATTGGTCGCCCCATTCAAGCTGAATAAAAGGAGCCATATTGCGTCCGCAGCCGTGTTCCGCTTTCAATGAGCCGTGATATTTATTTACGATTAGGTGGGACAAATTGTCCATAAAAAATTTATAATTGTCAATATCAGCTTGAGTGTCAAAGACTGGGGTAAATACAAAATGGATGTTGCCAGATAAAATATGCCCAAATATTGCTGCATTAGTGTAAGCAAATCTAGTAAATAATTGACGTAAGTCATGAATTAAGTCCGGAAGGTTAATAATAGGCACTGCAATATCTTCTAAGACCAGACCGGTGTTTGAAGAACGGCTGCTGCCTATGGTAGGTAAGATTTCTTTACGTAAATTCCATAATTCCGTATAAATTTTACTGTCTTGAGTAAATTTAATTTGAAAACTTGGTGGGTGTTTGTCAACTATTTGTTGTAAGCGGTTAATTTTGACTTCAAGCTCTGTTTGACTGGCGGCGGATATTTCAATTAACATAGCCGAAGTATCATGAGTGAGCTTGGGTAAATATGGTTTGGCGGTAGTAATATTTTTGATGGAGTTTAATGAGGTAATATCAAGTAATTCAATAGCATCAATATTTAGGGCCTTATCATTGGTAAATTCTAAAGTAGTTTCAATTAGATGAGTTAATTCATGGTAATAAATCAAGGTTATCGCTTTATAAGGATTATCCTTAACACAATTATAACTAATTTCACTAATAAAGCCTAACGTTCCCTCTGAACCGACCATTAAATGCGCCAAAATATCTATTGGATCGGTAAAATCAAGAAAGGAGTTTAGGCTATAACCAGAGGTGTTTTTAATTTTAAATTTATGGCTAATTAATGTGATTAACTGGGAATTAGTGAGTATCTGTTGCTTGATTAGGTTGATACCGTCAATGATAGCTTGATTATTATTAATGAATTGATTTCTGCTTATGGAATTTCGAGTATCTAAGACTGTACCATTAGCTAATATTATTTTAATGCCAGACATGGTTTGATAGGTATTATTATTAATGCCGCAACACATGCCACTAGAGTTATTAGCTACAATCCCGCCAATTTTACATACATTAATTGATGCTGGGTCTGGTCCTATTTTAGTTTGATAAGGTTTTAAAAATAAATTGGCAGTAGCGCCAATAATACCAGGTTCTAAAGTAATCTGGCTGCCATTATTGATAATAGAATATTTTTGCCAACTAGTATTAGATAGAATTACTAGTACCTGGTCGGTAATTGCTTGTCCGGATAAACTGGTTCCAGCTGCCCGAAAGGTTAAACTAACTTTATACTGATTAGCCAAGCTTAATAACTGAATAATTTCTTGGTTATTTTCTACTTGAATCACCAGCTTAGGGGTTAAACGATATAAGCTGGCATCTGTACCGTAAGCATAGCATAATAATGGGTCATCAATTATGCGTTTGCTATTAATATATTTTTTTAGTTCTTGGTGAAATTTTAGCATTAATGACCTGTTTAGTATGGTTAATTATTGTGGAAATTACTAATAAATTCTAGTAAGCTTAATAAATACAATTGGGTTGCTATTCCGTAATTGTACTCTTAATGATTTACATTTTATAATTTATTATCGGTATGGTAAGTTTTATGTAATATAATAGTGTTAATCTTGAATAATAGATTTTATCATGTATTGAGAACTATACTATTTGTGCTGATAATAATTATATATCAAAATGATTATTGAAATAGTTTTGTATGCAGCAGTTGTATAAAAATATCCATAAAATAAAAATGGCTATTATAAATTTATGTTAAAATTATTGCTGAGTTGTAAAGTAAAATTCTTGATATTAGACATTGTATGATTTATTGTTGAGGTAACTTCATCTAATAAATTGTGGCAATCTCGACTAATAGGTTTTATTGAGTATTGAGAAACAATATATTAAATTATATGTTTAGAATAAGTTATTATAAAAACATTTGATAATGGGTATATACTCAAAATTAAACCAAGAGTTTGTGGGGATATGTGTTAATTGAGGTGCTATTATGCAGCAGTATTGGAAGGAAATTATTTGTATATTGATTGTGAAAGCAATTATATTTAGCGGGATTTGGTATGCTTGTTTTAAATCGCCGGTGGTGATGAGTGATGAGAGCGCTGCCATGCATATTTTAAATTTAAAGTGACTAATTTATTTGAGGTAAAAAATTATTATGGAAACATTGGTTAATTTATCCAGGCTGCAGTTTGGAATAACTGCAATGTATCATTTTATGTTTGTGCCATTAACCCTTGGCATGACATGGCTGCTGGTGATTATGGAGTCATTATACGTAGTAAGCGGTAAAGTTATATATAAAGATATGACTAAGTTTTGGGGTAAGTTGTTTGGCATAAATTTTGTGATCGGAGTTACCACTGGACTTACTCTTGAGTTTCAGTTTGGTACTAACTGGGCATATTACTCGCATTATGTAGGTGATATATTTGGTGTACCCCTAGCGATTGAAGGATTGATGGCATTTTTTCTTGAATCTACTTTTGTGGGAATGTTCTTTTTTGCTTGGGATCGAGTATCTAAAAAACAGCATTTATTGTTTACAGTATTAGTTGCAATTGGTTCTAACTTATCCGCATTGTGGATATTAATTGCCAATGGATGGATGCAAAACCCAGTTGGTACTATATTCAATCCGATAACTATGCGTATGGAATTAGATAGCTTTTGGAGTGTTTTATTTAATCCGGTTGGACAGGCTAAGTTTTTTCACACTGTGTGTGCTGGATATGTTACTGCCTCAATTTTTGTATTGGGTATTTCTTCTTACTATTTATTAAAAAAACAAGACTTAGCATTTGCTAAGCAGTCATTTAGAATTGCTGCTGTGTTTGGTTTATTAGCCACAATTGCAGTAATTATCATGGGCGATGCTTCAGGGCTGCAAGTATACAAAGTGCAGAAAACTAAGTTAGCGGCTATTGAGGGGGTATGGAATACTAGTCAAGCTCCGGCCGGTTGGTCTTTATTAGCCTGGCCGAATCAAGATAAGCGTGAAAATAATTTTAATATTGAAATTCCATATGCCGGTAGTTTAATTTTAACTCATGGGCTACATGGATCAATTACTGGTATTAATGAGCTTATTGCTGAGAATAAACAAAAAATTATACGTGGACGGCAGGCTTTATTGTTGCTGGAACAATTACGCAAAACTCATAATAATTCACCGGAATTAGTTAAGCAAATTCAAGCCCAAGCTGCTGATTTGGGTTACGCCATGTTGTTATATAAATATACCGATAATATTAATAATGCAACTGCTGAACAAATAGATATGGCTGCCATGAGTACTGTACCTAACCCGCTTCCGTTATATTATGCTTTTAGAGGCATGGTTGGTTTTGGTGCTTCGTTTTTAATTTTATTTATTGTAGCGGTATTATTATCGAATAATAAATCTAATATTATGCTTGAAGATCGCACTAAATTTCTTAAATTTGCCCTTTTTTGGATTCCTGCGCCGTGGCTAGCTTCATGGTGTGGTTGGTTTGTTGCCGAATACGGACGTCAACCGTGGACAATCTATGGCATTTTACCTACTTATCAGTCAGTTTCAAGTTTGACTAGTGGTCAATTGGCTTTTTCATTGACCGGATTTGTAGTTATCTATACCTTATTAGCCATAGTTGAAATTTGGTTGATGCTTAAATATGCCAAACTTGGTCCTTCTAGTTTAGGTACAGGCAGATACTATTTTGAAGCAAAAAAAGTATAAAGCATAGATTATAGATTTAACTTTTAATAAACAAGGTGTTTTTTAAATATAACTCGACTTTAAATAAGGGAATTTCTAAAAAATTCCCACCGGCTGGTCGCCGGTTCTAAAACATATTAATAGGTGATTAAAATGGATTACGCAGTATTACGGTTTATTTGGTGGTTGTTAATTGGTGTATTACTAATCGGATTTATGGTAATGGATGGGCATGATATGGGAGTTGGCACTTTGTCGCCTTTTGTGGGTAAAACTGACTCAGAACGCAGAGCTGCCATCAATTCAGTTGCTCCTCATTGGGATGGTAATCAAGTGTGGTTTATTACTGCTGGCGGTGCGGTTTTTGCAGCTTGGCCTTTAGTATATGCAACCTCGTTTTCTATGCTGTATATTGCGATTTTGGCTGTACTGTGGACTATTTTTCTGCGTGCTCCAGCATTTGATTATCGTTCTAAAGTAAATGATGTACAATGGCGCAGCTTGTGGGATTGGGTATTATTTATTGGTTCTGCAGTGCCACCATTATTATTTGGGGTGGCTTTTGGAAATGTGATTCTTGGGATTCCATTTCATTTTGACGATAGTATGCGCCTAGTTAGCGATGCGACATCTCCTTTATCTGGGTTTTTGCATTTATTATCACCTTTTGCATTGTTGTGTGGCTTGGTTTCATTATCCATGATTACTGCACATGGCGGCGTATACTTAAGCTTACGCACTACTGATGATTTACAAAAGAGATCAAAGCGCGCGGCACTTATTTTTAGTGGTTTAACCATAGTGTTATTTGCGCTTGCTGGATTATATGTGGTATTTATAAACGGCTATATCGCGACCAATTTAAACCCGAATGGAGAGTCTGATCCGCTTGCTAAAACTGTAGTAGTTGCCTCTGGGGCATGGCTGAATAATTATGCAAATTATCCAGCAACCATTGCGGTACCGGTTGTTGCTTTTTTAGGATTTTTATTATCATGGATTTATACCCGAATGAATTTATTTGGTCGGGCTTTTATTTTTAGCAGCGTCGGTATGGCTGGTGTGGTTTTAACGGCTGCGGTATCTATATTTCCCTTTGTTTTGCCGTCTAGTTCTAGCCCATCATCTAGCTTGACGTTATGGGATGCCACTTCATCCAAACATACCCTAGAGTTGATGTTAATTGCTGCATTGATTTTTACTCCGATAGTTTTAACTTATACTTCATGGGTATATAAAATCATGCGGGGCAAATTAACCGCTGCAAAAATTGAAGAGGATTCCAAAGCGTATTATTAAAATAAGTAAAAAAATGTAAAAAATTGTGAGTAGATGTTATTGGCAAATATGTTCAGCAGATATTGTTGCTAAATATTGTCAGTAAATAATGTCTAACCCTTCATATATTTGTTTGCATAATTATTTGACAGCCATTATAATATTGTTGGTTTTAGTTGTATTATCTATTTTTAATTTAAGAATAGTTAATTGAATAATTAATTAAATGATTAAATTAAAAAAATTTGATTAAGCTAGAGCCAGCAATGTTAAATGCTGGAGAAGAAAATTAATTTTATTAACAAATATAATCCCACCAAAGAACTAATCGTTCCTACCATAGTAGCAATTGTGCTGGCAATGGAATTTCTTGATGCTACCAGCCTAAATACTGCAGTGCCGAGTATTGCTAAAAACTTCGCGGTAAATCCAATTGTTTTGAAATTATCTGTTATTTGTTATTTTTTAAGTCTAGCGGTTTTTATTCCAATTAGTGGCTGGTGTGCGGATAGATTTGGTACTAAAGTTATGTTTATGGCATCAGTTGGAGTGTTTATCGCGGCATCTTTACTGTGTGGTATATCTCAAAATATTTGGCAATTAACCATATTTCGTTTTATTCAAGGAATTGGCGGGGCATTTATGAACCCGGTATCCAGAATAATTGTGGTGCGCTTGTTTCCGCCCAAACAATTAGTTAAAATTCAGGGGATAATGTTTACCCCAGCAATGCTGGGATATGTATTAGGGCCTTTTTTAGGTGGAATACTTACTACCTATTTAAGCTGGCGCTGGATTTTTTACATTAATGTACCCTTGGGATTATTAACCTTGTATTGGGGTAACATTTATATTGAGCAACATGTGGAAAAACTGCGGCGGAAGTTTGATATTCTGGGCTTTATTTTGGCGGCGGTATCCTTGTGTTTGATAACTGTGTTTGTTGAGACCCTGAATCATTACGAGTTTTTATCCATACATGCAGTGTTTTTATGTGGAGTAGCTGGGGTTGGGCTTTTTGCCGTATTAGTTGTTTATTGTCTATATAAAGTACAGCCAGTATTTGATTTTGCTTTATTTAAGGTGAGGACTTTTCGGATTGGATTTGGCATAAATTTGAATTTTTATGCAATTAACGCTAGTATATCTTTTTTATTACCGCTTATGTATCAGGAGTGTTTTGGTTTAAGCGCTGTTCAATCTGGGTTTTTAGTATTGCCTATTGCAATTGGTTTTATAATTTCCCGGTTTTTTGCTTCTAAAATAATTCATATGGTTGGGTTTAAATGGGCAGTGAGTGTGAGTATAGCCACGACGCTGGCTGCTATTGTTTTATTGAGCTTTATTGGCGCTGCAACTCCTAGCTATTTTATTATTATGAGTGAGTTATTATTTGGAATGGCTACAGTTGGAGTTGGAGCAAGTACTGGTGCATTAAATTATATTGATATGCCCCGCGATAAAATATCTGCTGCTACAGCAATAGACTTAACTTTTAGGCAGTTTTCTTCAAGTATTGGAATTGGGTTGAGCGCTTTTTGCCTATCGGGATTTGCTAAGTTTTTTATGCTAGATATGTTTAGCGTAAACGCAAAAATATTTCATTATACTTTTTATGTTATAGCTTTATTAGCTGTAATTGCACTTTATGTTAGTTTCAAATTAAGCAAGCAGGATGGAATGCATGCGCTTTAAACTAACTTGGATAAAATCTAGTTGGAAAAAAATAAGCGTAGCATGTATGTGTAGCGCATAAGTGTAGCGTGGCTCGCTAGTTATAAAAGCGGTAAAAATAGTAAAATAATCCTATGAAACAAAATATAAACGAATGCTTAAGCCAGGATAAGTCTTGCTATATTATTGGGGTAGATGGCGGAGGCAGTAAAACCCATGCCGTGTTATTTGATGAAAATAATCAAATAATTGATGAGAGTTTTGCTGGAAGTGCCAATATTCGCAATGATCTAAATATAGCGTATAACTCTATTTGTACCGCTATTGATAATTTAATTGAAAAACATGCGCAAGGTACAAGCAGCATAAAAATTGGTATTGGAGTTGCCGGGTATTCTGTAGTTTCTGCCCGAGAAAGTTTATATTCACGGCTGTGCGCAAAATATCAGGGGATGGTATCAATAATTAAACTAACTTCGGACGCACATATTGCCTGCTTAGCTGCACATAAGGGGCAAGATGGTGGAGTTATAATTTGTGGTACTGGGGTGGCAGCATATATTCTCTGCTCTGGGCAGATTAAGCAATTTGGAGGGTGGGGTTTTCCGCATGGTGATTTAGGCGGAGCCGCCTACTTAGGCTTAGAGTTATGCAAGTTACTATGTAAAGCAATTGATCAGGTAATACCGTGGTCAGAGTGCTTGAGCAATATATATCAAGACAAATTTAACAGTAATGCAGTGATGTATAAAGAATGGCTGCTCTTGGCTGCCCCGAATCAATTTGGGCAGATAGCTCGGTTAATGCTCCCGTATATTGGTCATGATGACAATGTACGGTCTATTTATAATGCTGCAATTAATGAGATTAGCCAGTTTATTTGTGCCGTCTTATTGCAAATTGAGGACATTACAAAGCTTGATGAAGGCATTGATAATAATAATGGAATGAAAGAAATAAAACTCAGCATTGCCGGAGGGTTAGCCAAGTTTTATTATCCTGCCTTGGTGGATAAGTTCCCGCAGCTTAGTTTATGTAAGGTTGCCCCAGCAGTAGGAGCAGCCTATTTGGTTGGTTACTTTACTTGATAATTATTTATTATCCATTTTTTATAGAAATGTTACCAGACTTTTCTCTTACTGCAGAATATGCTTGTGGGATAGTAATATTGATCTGGTGTGGGGCAGAGTTCACAAAGTTTTTAGCTATTCCTTCTGTATGAAGTGTCAATCCGAATTGATATTTACGTGTGTTTTCTTTGTCATTGTGTGACTCTTGGCTTAAGTGAAATTGTAAATTATCATTTTTTGGGTTATTTTCATCCTTGGGTTGGTGTTTAATCATCTTTGTCATAGAATCATGACACGCTCGTTTGATTTTTAATATCCCTAATAAATGAGTAGTTTGATTCGTGAGTTGGTGTTGAATCATATTTGATATATAATCATGACACGCTCGTTTGGTTTCTGATTCCATATTTTCCTGATTATCATCAGGAGGTAGTACTATATCAATTTGACTAGTAGGTACAGTAATATCAAAGTATACTACATTTTTATGAGTGTTGATAATTGTCAGGGGTAATTTAACATCTGGGCTTAATATTTTTATCCTATTAGAATCAACAAATATACTTTCGGGTATTGTGGGATGATTTCTTAATGAATGTGAGTTATTTATGCTTGAATTAGTATCTTGATTATTCACTTCCAGTTCTGGAGTCGCTTTAAATTTGTCGATAATACCCTGTGCTGAATCAGAAGTATCAAAATTTAGTATAAACTGTTGTTTATCAAATTGATAAGAAGCCACGCATTTGTATATGTGACCTATACATAATCCGATTATCTTTATTCTCTCTTCAGTATCAGTAATTTCTGTGTATGATTGTTCGCTTGTAACTGAATTATATACTTGTATTTTATCTATTTTTGCGGTTACACCAACACTGGTATCGGTTATTCTTTCGACAAAGCTGAGCGCAGAAGAGCTCATTACATTAATACTTACTTCAGTTTTCTCCTTTCCGTTATTCAGCATAATTTTCTTCAATGGATGACTGGGGGACTGAACCGGCCCTGATGTCGGTTCATTGTTTTCTCCAAACACAGTGCTTGTATGAGTAAAACCAGAAGAGAAAAAATTTTCTGCTCCGTCGTCATCATCATAGGAAGTAGTATGGTGTTGTGTTATATTGGATTCACCTAGATGTTGTTGTATTATTTGGCTAGATTTTGCTAAGCTTATTGATTTTCTGGGTTGATGCGTATTTAGAGGTTGGTTGGTTTGGACTTTGGATGGTAGGTGCAGTGATACATTTTCAGGTGACTTGGTTGTGTCCGAATCTTGAGTTTGAGATTGTTGTAATGAATTAGTAGAAGTGTTGGTGTTGATTTGGGGCAATACTTGCTGAGTAATAGGAGGAAGGGTACCTTTAGAAGGAGTAGCGCTTGTTGTGGTGACTATATTATTACTACGGTATGCAGCCATATTTAACTGAGTAGGCTGCGGCAAAGAATAATTGCTGCTAGTATTTGCCGACACCCACCTTGCTGTAGTATTTTGTTTGTTACTTGTTCTTTCCTCGACGTCTGTTTTAATAATCCCGAGTTTTTGTAAATAACTATTTCGAGAATTATTTCCATGTCTGGGAGGTGTGCTGTCAACTTGTTTAGAATTTTGTGTTTGAGGTTGTTGTAATAAAGTAGTACCTTTATTTGATGATGTTACGGATGTTCTTTGACCAGTAGTTAGAGTATTAGAAGGATTATCTGGTTGAGTTTCCCGGCTTTGATTTTCTCTACTTGCATCTTTTGCTGAAATGGATTGAGAAGGTTGAGGTGTGTATAACCCTAGGTCGTTAAAACACTTATTAATATCCTCTGGGGGTAAGTTATATGCTGCGCATTCAAGATCACGTAGTATTTTAGCTTTATCGGGAAACATCCATTTAACAAAAGAACCTTTACGGTGAATTTGGTCTATCACCGTACTGGGATTTTTCTTATTTTTTATATTAAGTAAATACTGTTTGAGTCTACCTGCACTTTTTTCGTCCAGATTTAGATATTTTAGGTTTGTTGTTATAAGTTGTTTTTGTGTTATTTTTTTGGTTTCATCTGATAACTGAGTATTATTTTTTCTGCCAGGTACTGTTAAAGTATAATTGGTATCTTTGCTGTGATATATGCTGTTAATTTGTGGTTGGTCGGATTGTGTCTTTTTTGCTGTGTTATTCGTGTCGGCGCTAAATAGACCATTCCCAGTTGTGGGTGATGATGTATTCTGTTGTGGTTTGCTGCTACGTTTCCTCGGTCCCATACAATTGCAGGCATTGAAAAATCTTGTTATACTCATTCCCATATTTTTGCTCCTTTTACGTTAAATTGCTTGTAACTAAATGTGTGGTAGTTTTAGCCCTTGATGAAATCTACATTGTTATAAAATTAAAACTAAATCCACCTTAAGTGTAATTGTGTAGTAAATTATTTTTTTGGTATTTATACTTTTTTATTTCACATGTAAACTACTCAAACATTCGTTCTGGGCGTTATCTTCGCATGATTTTATATTCGTAATTGACATTCTTTTGTTAAATTTGCTTTATACATTACGCGCAAATAAACTGTATGGTTATTTGTGTCTGTTTATTAGTTATAATTCAAAAACATAATTTATTTTTAAAGCATAATATTTTGTAAAGCACCATGCTGATTATTAAAGGTTGGAATTGCTTAAATGACTATTTAATGCAACTATCTATTACTTCTATTAATTAAATTAGATGGTTTTGCGTCAGGTTCCATTAATTCTATTTTTCTTTTATCTTTATCTTTAGTATCTATCATCAAGAATATGTCTGTTGGTATATTTAAAGGGTTATTAGATGCTCCAGGTTTATATGAAGTATGTAATCTTTCTTCAAATTTATCGGCTTCCTGCTTATCGTTAAAGATTAGTCTAAAAATGAATACACTATTATTGTCATTGCTTCCTATTGTTTTGGCATCTAGGCATTCACATTGGTCTTTTATATATTGCTCTATTTCCAGTGTGTGTTTATCTAGTGTAGATTCCGTATATATATTTGAGGTTGCAGAGATACTTTGTTCATATATTTTTACTATTGTAGTTCGTATTTTCACATCAACTATATTTTCTGCAGTCTTCTCTGTGTTGTTATATAAGCAAAATTGAATGCGATTTGATACATTAACATTAACACACTCCGTTCTACCGGGGTAATTTCTATCAATTAATTGAATGTTCTTCCAAGGATATTTGTTTGTTTTATGTTTTTTCATAAGAAATTTACCGCAATATTCAGTAAATTGGAGTACGTATAGTTCGTATTTTTGAGGGTGTTTATCTCGCTGTACAATGGCAGCAGATGATGGAGCTACGTGATTATGATTGAGCGATGTTTGTGGCAGGTTATGCTGCGATTTTTGAGGTTTATTTACATTAAAATGGGCATCCGGTTGCGTTATTTTTTTTGTTATAATATTATTTGCTTGCTTAAGTGGAGGTAATTCAGAGGTATTGGTATGATCTGACGGTTTTATAAGAGGCGGCAATTCGAAAGTGTCGGTGTGATTTGGCGGTTTTTTAAGTGGAGGTAATTCAAAAGCTGTATTATAATCTGGAGGATCTTGATTTGTGATATGCTCCAATTGAGGATTCTTTACTTGATTTTCAGCTGTAGATACTTTCTGATTATTTAATGTAAGTTGGTGTTGCTTTGGGTTAATCTCTTTTGTTATAGTATGTTTAATATTGTTAGTATATTGAGTGCGGTGAGTAACTATTTGTTTTTGTGGTGGTTGTATTTGATCTGGGGGTTCGATACCTCTAAAAAACTTTAGTAAATCTTGAGTATGGTTATGATTATAACCGTTTTTTGCTACTATGTGATTGGCAATATTTCCATCATTGATTAACATTTTTACTGGTTTATGCAGGTGGGAACTAAGTTTCACGTAAAGATGCCGTATGAACTGAGCGCTATATTTATTGCCATGCAATTCATTGTCATCTGCAGTTAATATTGTTACAAGGAGTTGTGTAATATTTTTAATAATGTAGGGACATACCGATTTTACGGCATGGTATGGTGATGCAATTTTATGGGTGCGCGGGCGTGTATCTAGGTGAGGTTTAGCACTATTAAGGTATAAATATGGTTTAGTTGCTAAGTTTAGTGAAGATAAATATGCTGTAATATCTTCTGCAGCGGTTTTTGGATTTGTTAACAAGTCTTGCTTATTTTTGAGAAGCAATTCAGTTAGTCTGATTAGCTGGATGACTTGAGCGCTGGTTAAACTCAGCTTACCTATGCTTTTGATTAATTCTTTGGTGCTTTTTTCTAGGTATTTTATTTCTACTGGGTTTATTATCTTAGAATTTGAACTAATATGCCCAGAGGTGGCTCCTAAATGAGCATCCTGCTGTGACCTACTAAACCCTGGGTTTGTTTTAGTTGAATTAGTCGGCTTACCACTAGTGGGCTTACCTCCCGCTTTAAACCATATCCCGGAGCTAAATATTCGTGGATAATAAATGCGTTTCCTAGCGGTTGAATGAGTTTTTTTATTATAACCGCTTCGCGGTGAGAAGAGTCTTACAAAAAATCCGGTCATTTATACCACTCCTTTCAATATGTAAGATATTTCAATATATGAAACAAACTAAATATTTATAACTCAGGTACATATTATATGTACGCAATATGCAGAAATAAGTAATACTTTTACTCTTAATGCCTTACTGTTCGACAAAATTCATTCCCCCCAAATTGTTGCACAAACAGTAGTAATGATAAATTACAAAACGCCAAGAACGCTATCTAGAGACAGATCTTAAAGCTAATTGATAATTATTATATATTATCCGATATAATTTACAGCTCCTTTTATGGGTGGTAATTTATAGTAATTTATACTAATAATAAATTACTATGTTAAATGTTATGTGTGTGACAGATTGACAAGATTATAGATGGGTAATTTGTATAATAGTGATAGCATGGTTTTTAACAACTATACTAAAATACCTCATACTAAATGTTGTCATGGCGTAGATTCCGGCTAAAACCCTAATCAGATATTTTTGAACTAAGTTATGTTATATCTAAGACAATTTTAATTTTCAGTTTCTGCGATGAGATAAGTTTTGTGGTAAGATAGAGTATAGCATCTGAATTTAATTACATTTAAATAAAAATTTACACGAGCGAAAAAAATAATGAGGCAGGTTTTTAATTTTTTCTGGCAATCGATCAGTAAGTATAGGGTGTATTACATACTGATGCTTATTGCTCCAGTTATGGGGGCATGTTATAAGCCGATTGTTTATTACGCTATTAAAATGATGATAGACATTATTACCACTGCGCAAAATCTTAGCTTGCGTATGTTAATGCCACCATTATTAATCTACGTGGTTGCGGATTTAGTGTTGAGTGGGTTATGGCGTTCATCACAAGTATTTCTATGGAAAAGTGAACCGTATGTTCAGCAGGGTATTTTACTTAGAGCGTTGCAAAAACTTCTATCATACCATTATCACTTTTTTCAAAATACAGCCAGCGGCAGCCTAATTAGTAAAATTAAAGGATTATTTGATGGATATACCGAACTATGGGCTCAGCTCTATTATGGAGTAACTTTTTGGATATTGGCGAGTATTACCACAGGGTTTAGTATCCTATGGATTAATCTTAAGCTTGGGGGTATTCTGGCGGCATGGTCAGTAATGTATATCATTATTAATTATTTCTTATCCAAAAGAATTAATCAATTATCCCAATTACAAAATAATGCTAAACATGTAGTTATTGGTGAGCTTGCTGACAGCATAAGCAATATTCATTCAGTTAAATTATTTGCCACCCGTAAATATGAATACAACCGCTTAAAAAATAAGATTGCCAGTGATTTTGTACCAAAAGAAGTTAAATTATATAAATTTCATTTTAAGGTGGGTATTTTAAATGACATCTTAGGCATTGGCATCATTATAGTGATGTTGCTGTTGATGATACAACTAAAGCGGATGAATCAGATAACTATTGGTGATTTTGTGTTTGTATTTAGTATGGTATTTCAGTTACAGGAAAATTTATGGCATTTAATGCAAGAATTTCATAAACTATCTGATCGCATGGGTGATCTTAAGTCATCCCTATCAATTTATGAAGTAGATCAATCTGAGTATGCAGGTGATTTAAATTCTAGTAATTCCAGCAATGATAATCATGCGTATGCTATGGGCGCAATGCCGAGCATCGAGATGCCGAGCATTGAAATGTCCAATATGCCAAGTATTGAATTTAAAGATATATGGTTTAAATACAATGATAATAAAACCGTGTTTTCAGGGTTGAATTTAATCATCCAACCGGGAGAGAGGGTTGGCATTGTCGGGTTTACTGGATCTGGTAAAACTACCTTAGTTAATTTATTATTAAAAATATTTATTCCGCAGCAGGGTAGTATTTTAATTGATAATCAGGATATAGCACATATAGATTGTGATTTTCTACGTCAACACATAGCAATTATTCCTCAAGATATAGCTTTATTTCATAGAAATTTGATGGAAAATATTCGTTATGGTAAGCTAGATGCTACAGATGATGAAGTAATCCTGGCAAGTAAAAGTGCTCATGCGGATGAGTTTATTAGTAAATTATCCCAAGATTATAAAACTATGGTGGGTGAACGTGGCATGAAATTGTCTGGTGGTCAGCGACAGCGTATTGCCATTGCCCGAGCAATTTTGAAAAGTGCGCCCATTCTGGTTTTAGATGAGGCAACCAGCGCTCTTGACAGTGTTACCGAGCAGTATATTCAGGAAAGTATTCAGGAGTTGCTGGAAGGTAAAACTGTGTTAGCTATAGCACATCGACTATCTACTTTAAAAAATATGGATAGGTTAATTATTGTTGATGACGGCAGAATCATAGAGCAGGGTACACATGATGAATTATTGAAAGTGTCCGGTAGTTTGTACTCCAAAATTTGGCATACCCAATATGCCCAAACGGATTAATTTATCCATGTTTTTGCTCCTCAAGCAATTGCTCCAAATTTGGCCTTCGAGATTTAATTTCTACTTTAAGTTCTAGCTCAAGGACCTCGCAAATAGCAATGATTTTACGAATCCCAATCTCGTTAATAGTTCCATTTTCTATTCCGGATATAGTTGCCCTACTCATGCCAAGTTGGCTGCCTAAGTTTTTTTGAGTGATTTTTTTTGCTTTTCTGGTCTTACAAATTTGCCCGCCAATTTCTTGAAAGTTCATTATAATGCATCCTATGTAATACAGATACAGTATTTTAACACAAAATGCATTATATAAGATACTTATTGAAAAAATTGCATTAGTTTGATAAAATTTCTACAATCCACTTACATACTTACATATTTAAATTGGTCCAGTCCAGGATTACTTTACCACACTTACCCGCTTTCATTAATTCAAAGCCTTCCAGGTAATTTTGTAGTGGAAATTTATGCGTAATTATTCCCTCAACATTTAGACCTGACTTTACTAAAGAAACCATTTTATACCAGGTTTCAAACATTTCTCTTCCATAAATGCCTTTCAAAGTTAAGCCTTTAAACACAATTTTATCCCAATCCAGCGCTACATTTTTGCCACTTATGCCAAGCATGGCAATTTTACCGCCATTAATCATTAAATCAACCATAGAATGAATTGCGGATTCAATCCCCGACATTTCTAAGCCTACGTCAAATCCTTCTTCCATTCCGATTTTACTCATAACGGCTCTAATCTTAGCGTCAACTTCGGTTGTAGTTTTACAATCATTTACATTAATGGTGGCATCTGCCCCCATCTTTTTGGCAAGCTCTAAACGGTAGTCATTAACATCAGTAATAACTACATTTTTTGCTCCAACTTTTTTGCAAATAGCAACTGCCATGCAGCCAATTGGTCCAGCTCCAGTAATTAATACATCCTCACCGATTAAGTCAAAAGACAGCGCAGTATGCGCTGCATTGCCAAAAGGGTCAAGAATGCTAGCAATATCATCACTAATATAATCAGGTAATTTAAATACATTAAATGCTGGCAGCGCTAAATATTCAGCAAACGCTCCAGGTCTGTTTACCCCCAACCCAACCGTATTGGGACATAAATGAAAATGTCCAGCTCGGCAGTTGCGGCATTTACCACATACTAGATGCCCCTCACCGGATACACGATCGCCAATGCGTAAATTACTCGAGACATTGCAGCCAATTTCAGCTACAGTGCCCACAAATTCATGTCCAACATGCATAGGCACAGGGATGGTTTTTTGTGCCCATTCATCCCACTTATAAATATGTAAGTCAGTACCGCAAATTGCGGTTTGTTTTATTTTAATTAAAACCTCGTTATCTTTGATTGTAGGTTTTTCAACTTCATTCAACCAAATTCCTGGCTCACATTTACTTTTGCTTAATACCTTCATTTAATTACCCCTAATTCACGCCCTACAGCAATAAAACCAGTAATTGCTTGATCAATTTGTTGTACTGTATGTTTAGCCGAGATTTGGGTTCTGATTCTGGCTTTACCTTTGGGTACTACTGGAAAAGAAAATGGAATTACGTAAATACCATGCGCGAGTAATTTTTCAGCAAACTCAACAGCTAGTTTTTCATCATGGAGCATAACCGGGATAATTGGATGTGTTCCAGGAATTAAATCAAACCCAGCATTAGTTAAACCATCTCTAAATTGTTGTTTATTTTTTTCTAATTGTTCGCGTAAATGATTAGAATTTTTAATTTTATCCAGAACTTTTAAAGTAGTGGCAGTAATTACTGGTGCTAATGAATTAGAAAATAAATAAGGTCGCGATTTGTTGCGCAATAATTTAACTACGTTTGCCCGTGCGCTAATATAGCCACCTGAGGCGCCACCAAGCGCTTTACCCAGTGTACCTGTCATAATGTCAATTCTGCCTTCAACTTTGCAAAATTCTGGTGTACCACGTCCATTAACGCCAACAAAGCCGGTAGCATGGGAATCATCCACCATTACTAAAGCGTTATATTTGTCAGCCAGATCACAAATTGCGCCTAAATTAGCAATAATCCCGTCCATAGAAAATACACCATCAGTTGCAATCATTTTAAAACGTGCCCCCGCTTTATCCGCTTCAATTAAATTAGCCTCTAAATCTGCCATATTGTTGTTTTTATAGCGAAAACGTTTGGCTTTACATAAGCGTATGCCATCAATTATGGAGGCATGGTTTAATTCATCAGAAATAATAGCATCTTGTTCACTAAGCAAGGTTTCAAATAAGCCACCGTTAGCATCAAAACACGAGCTATATAATATGGTATCTTCAAATCCTAAAAACTCGCTGATGGCTTTTTCTAACTCTTTATGCACAGTTTGTGTGCCGCATATGAATCTAACTGAGGCAGCTCCATAGCCATATTGGTCTAGTGCAACCTTAGCTGTGGTAATTAATTCTGCATCGTCTGCTAAACCTAGATAGTTATTGGCGCAGAAATTAAGCATATCCGCCCCGTTTTGCAGCGTAATATGTGACGATTGAGGAGAGCTGATAATACGCTCTGTTTTGAGTAATTTATCATTGGCAATGTTGTGTAAAATAGCATCGGTATTGGTGTAAAATTGATTACGCATGAGCCTGTTACTCCTTATGGTTATTACTTATGATTATACCTAATATATTATATCCGTAATTTTACCACGTTTGTTTATTGGATTGATAAGAACTAGCTACACTAATTTCACTAATTTTTTCGAGTATTCTTGCAACAGTTTATCCCGGGTAAATAATTGTAGATTCTCACATATGACTTGAGCTATTAATAAGCGGTCAAACGGATCTTTATGTAACATTGGCAGTTCTTTTACTTTAATAATGTGGTTTTCTTTAATTGGCAGTGGTTCGATATTCTGCTGCTGCAGCGTTTTTAAAAGAATAGAAATATCTAATTGAATTCTACCAATGCTGGCTTTAATTGCTAACTCCCATATTGAGGCTAAGCTGTAATACAACTCATTACTGTTATTAGCCAGCGTATCAAGTGTGGATTGAGAAAGCTGTTCTGGTGTTTTTACTAATCAAATTATAATGTGAGTGTCGAGTAGAATTTTTATTATATTATCCGGCACGCCGTAAAACCATGTTCTTTAGGGCATGGATATAAGGCGTTAGTTTAGCGTAGCTTGCTCTAAGGTTTAGCATGGTGTTTTTTGTTGTTCAATATATTGTTTGACTA
>JAUPUP010000221.1 GCA_030917485.1 Pseudomonadota bacterium | reverse complement strand
ATGACTATATTTAATGGCTGCATTCAATAATGTTTTACATATATAAAATTCTTGATTTAAAATAATATGTTTTTAATCAAGAGTTTTTCATGCATAGATAATTAGAAAGCCAATAAATTTTTTTGTGATAGCACATAGTACTGGTAGATGGTGTATAAGCAGAAGCAGCAAAAGTATTATCTGTCTAGTGTATAGTAGCACTTACTCATATTCTACTGATGGATATAAAAACACGGCTCAAAATATGCTAAAATGCTACATAATATTTATAAAACTTTTGTAAAAATTAGACATTTTGTTTAAATGGTTAAATACTAAATCGCTTAAATCTAAATGCGTATTATGCTCCTAGGAAATATTATTAAGTTGATGATTGAATAAAAAATTATTATGTATATTGTAAATATTGCTGTGGATGCTCCACTTTATCAATTATTTAGCTACCAGTGTGAACAGAATTTGGAGTTTGGCACTCGTGTTTTAGTTCCGTTTGGAATGAGAAAAATAGTTGGTTTTGTGTGGGAGTCTATTTATAGCCATGCCGAATATACTGGTGAGTTAAAATCGGTTCTTAAAGTTTTTCCGGAGCAAATTAGTCAAGATGTTCGCGACTTAATTCAATTTGCTGCAAATTATTATCATTTTCCAATTGGTCAGACTGTATTTAGTGCTATTCCGACTAAATGGCGTAAAAATCAAGCAATAATTGATACAAATCAAGCTATTCCTGATGGTGTTGGTTGTGACAGACGTGAAAGTAATAATGGCATTGTAGCAATTTCGCTTAACTTGGAGCAGCAAAATGTGGTTGATGCCATAAGCGGAAAGTTTGGTAGTTACGCTCCAAATATTCTATATGGAATTACTGGTTCTGGCAAGACTGAGGTTTATCTAGCCTTAATTGACAAAATTATCTCGAATAAACTAAATAAACAACAGGTTTTGGTTTTAGTGCCAGAAATAAATCTGACTCCCCAGTTGCTGGAACGCTTTCAATCCCGTTTTGCAGCAGCCAATATCGGTATCTTAACTAGCCGGGTAAGCGAAAAAAAACGTCAGGATAGTTATGTAAAAGCTGGCAGTGGCGAAATTCAAATAATTATTGGTACTCGTTTAGCGGTGTTTACTCCATTTAAATGCTTGGGGTTGATTATTGTTGATGAAGAGCATGACCAGTCATTTAAACAACAAGAAGGGCTGCATTATCACGCTCGGGATTTGGCGGTTTGGCGTGCCCAATATGCAAAAGTTCCAATTGTGCTTGGCTCAGCTACGCCATCATTAGAAACCTTATATAATTACAAAATGGGTAAGTTTAATCTATATAAACTAAGTAATCGTGCTGCCACAAACGCTATCTTACCTGCAATAAAATTAATTGATCTAAATGCACACAAAATAACTGATGGTTTAACTGAGGTGGTTTTAACTGAAATAGCCACAAGAATAAGCCGTAGTGAATTAAGTATGGTGTTTATTAATCGTCGTGGGCATTCACCCGCAATAACCTGTTACCAATGCGGCTGGGTAGGTAAATGTAATAATTGTTCAGCTAACTTAGTTTACCATAGCAATAGTAAAGAATTAAAATGCCATTATTGTGGTGTAAAATATGCAGTGCCTACCGCATGTAAATCTTGTAATAGTCAACACTTGTATGGGGTTGGGCAAGGAACACAGAAGATTGAGCAGTTATTACTTGAGCGATTTCCTGGTGTGCGTATTTTTAGAATTGATCAGGATACCCTGACGCTTAAATCTTCCTGGAGTAAATTATATTCTAAAATAAAACGTAATGAGGTAGATATACTTGTTGGCACTCAAATTTTGGTGAAAGGGCATGATTTCCCCAACCTCACTTTAGTGGTAGGGTTAAATATAGATAATGCGTTATACGGTTATGATTTTCGTTCGAGTGAGTCATTGTACACTCAGTTAACTCAAGTGGCTGGGCGCGCTGGGCGTGGTGATAAACCAGGTACAGTGCTGCTCCAGACTAATTACCCCAGACATGAATTGTATCAATATTTAATTAATAATGATTTTGGTGGGTTTGTTAATTTTACTTTAAAAGAACGTAAATTATTAAATTTGCCACCATATTCGCATTACGTAATGCTTAGAGCATCTGGCTCTGAATATAAACGAGTTATCAAATATTTGAGTTTAGTTAAAGTTTATATGGATAAAACTGCACCACCGGATGTGAATATTTATCCTCCGGTATCCTCGGTCTTACAACGGCTTAAAAACCGTGAACGAGCGCAAATGCTTCTTTATAGCTGCAATCGTCCGCTGTTACACCAGTTTTTAAATGAAGTGGCGCATGTGCTGTCTACGCAGATTAAACCCACGCATGGAGTAACCTGGCAGTTAGATGTTGATCCATTTGAGTTTTAGGTTACTATATTTACTAATTTAGTGTGCTTTTACTATACTGTTATTGCTTTGTTGTGATACGATTTTTGCTGAATTAAAAAGTAAAAATTTATGCTTGCTATTGTAATAAAAACCAATATAAATAAAGGATCGCGCATTTTATTTAACTCATGTAAATAGCCAAATATTGCAATCATAAGAAGGTATGTAAACATCGACAGCGAAGATAACAAAGCTTTTATGGTTAAATGTGGTTTTTTGTAATACACGATGCAGTAAACTAGAAAGAATAACGCATGAAATAAAAGCGAGGTTATTAGGGGTAAGCTGCCTGATTGTGTAAGTAGATAAGTAATAGCCAAATAAGCTAAATAACTGCAGAGCAAGCCACATGGCATTTTAAAAGTGCGGTCTTTAAATAGTTGAGGGTCATTATCCAGCCGTAGCTTAATAAAAGCAATTGGCACGGCAACGCAGGCAATTAATTGGAATACTGATACTACGATCATTATTTTACTCCAATTATCAAAGCAAACCACCAATACCATACACACTACCAAAGATAGAAGTAAAGCCAGCCTGGATATTTTATGTACTGGATGTACATGTGAAAATATTTTAGGCATCTGCTTGTCTTCCGCCATACCACTAAACATTCGAGTTCCTGAGCCAAGATAGACAATTGCAGTTCCTGATGGGCTGACTGCTGCATCAACATATAATACTAAGGATAACCAGTTTATTCCAAGTAAAACTGCCAATTGTGCTAGTGGTGAAGAAAAATATAGTGAATGCCATCCTTTTGTAACAATTATATTGGGGTCAATAGCTCCAATAAATGAAACTT
>JAUPUP010000220.1 GCA_030917485.1 Pseudomonadota bacterium | reverse complement strand
AATGTTCTGGGTAATTTATCATTTTTTAGGTCTAATTCAGCAAATGGGTAATTGGCTGCTTTTATTCCATAGTTAACCGCAAGATACAAGCAAGTTGGAGTCTTACTAACTCTTGATACACCAACTAAAATTACATCGGCCTGCTCATAATTTTTAACGCTCACTCCATCATCATTGTATAGAGAAAAATCAATCGCATCAATTCTTTTGTAATATTTAACCTCATCATGAATGCCATGTGACATTCCCTCAGCCAAAGAAGCGGTCTGTCCTAGCTCATGTTCAAGAATTGGGATGAAATATTCAAAAAAATCAATATGACACACATAATCAAGTTTAAATTTATCCCGAATATCCTTGTTCATTATGCTAGTAAAAACTATTGGGCGGGTGCCAAATTGCGAATATCGTCCATTAATTTTAACAATCGCCTGCTCAGCCTTAGCTTCAGAATCAACAAACGGTATAAAATCTTTCTTAAATGATTGATCTTGAAATTGAGTTAAAAGTGCATTACCTAGAGCTTCATTAGTAATACCAGTGCGATCTGAAATAAAAAATATGCTTTTCATAAAGTTATATCACCCCTCCTTTAATTTAAATAGATATACTCGAAGTATTTCAATCCTGGACTGTGTCATATCTTATAAAACGCTCCTCGTGTACTTATATGTACACGGTGGGAGTATATAAGAAGCAAGCTATGCTACCCCTATTTTTTCAAGTTCTGAATGCAGGGATTGCAAGTTAGTTATCTAGAACTATACCATATTAATTAGCCTTACTCACAATAAAATTATTTGCTATAATCATTAACTTCACTAGATTGTATAATTAGTTTATCTTAGTTAGTTAGTTGGATTATGTGATGCATGGGAAGTGTAGAATTTAATATTAAACTAATGTATCTACCGTCTGTCTAAAATAACTAAAAAATCACATGACTACCGCTTAGGTAGCTACTTTTAACGTTTTTTTATAGTGGTGCAATATGTCATTATTTT
This sequence comes from Pseudomonadota bacterium, assembly GCA_030917485.1. Lineage (GTDB taxonomy): Bacteria > Pseudomonadota > Gammaproteobacteria > Burkholderiales > UBA11063 > Aquella. Next base: position 3,360 of record JAUPUP010000220.1, on the reverse strand, counting down.
CATTATTTAAACAATGCGTTAACCGGTGTTCTGCCAGAAAAATATTTGTTGCTATTACAGTTTTATCAATGTTATCTCTAATATACTCATTTTATGCAGAATTTTATTTAAAATTTGAACCGTGCCCCTTATGTGTTGTTCAGCGCATTATTATCATAGCAATTATGCTATTTGCTATCATTTTTTCTACACATACCCCAAGAATAAAATTGAGTACTCGGATTTATGGAGTTATTATTGCTGGGTTGGCATTGTTTAACATAAAGGTTGCCGCTCATCATGTATGGCTAATTAATTTGCCAATAGAACAGCAGCCACTCTCTTGCGGTATGCCGCTCAATATTTTATATCAAAGGGTATCCTTACCAAATTTTTTACAAACTATTTTGCAAGGGGATGCAGAATGCGCAAAACTTACCTGGACTATACTGGGTATGCAGCCACCATATGCAGTTATTATTTTATGTGGTACAATATTACTTCTTGCTTTGTTGCCGATATTCAAAGGCAAATAATTATTTATTTATATCATTAAATAGAAATAAATCGCTTTGCGCTGTGAATCAATGGGTGACGTCTTCTAGCACGTTGTTAAATACACCTAATTTATACGCAAATTTACACTTAAATTAAATTTTGTTACACTAACTAGATGAATTTGTTGTAAAATAGTGTACTTTGTGTGTTTTTGTAGGTGAAAACAATCCAGTTTCTAGAAAGTGCATCCCCATCCACAACAATGTATTTCAAAAAATCGCCACTTTGGTTATTTATTTATATAAATTTTTTATCAAATTTTAAATTCTTAACGGTAAATATTTTATAAGCATTCATTAATCATGATTGAGCTGCTAATTTAGACATACTCAAAAGCTAAGAGTCTGTTTTAGCAGTAGCCATTTTTAAATAGTAATGTGGTTGATTTTTAAATTTAAAATTAATTTATTTAAAAAGGTAACCATATGTCTATGTCAAAAAATACTAATTTATCAGAAAACATTAATATATCAGAAGATTATACTTTATCAGAAAGTCTTACTTTTGCTAAGCTTGGGCTTAGTCAAGCAATGGTAGAGATACTGGCTAAAAAAGGTTTTGAAGAACCAAGTAAGATACAAGCACTAGTTATTCCAGAGTTTTTAAAGCAAAAATCCAATATTATCGGACAAGCTCAAACCGGTACTGGAAAAACGGCAGCTTTTGCAATTCCTATTCTTGAAACTTTAATCCCCACTCATGGTGTAACTAAAGCATTAATCCTAACCCCTACCCGCGAATTAGCTAATCAAGTTTCAGATGAAATATATTCGCTAATTGGCAACAAGCAAGTGAGAGTCTATCCAGTTTATGGTGGACAATCAATGGAACAACAAATAAAAAACATTCGACGTGGAGTGGATATTATTGTAGGTACTCCCGGAAGAATTATTGACTTATTAGAACGTAAAATTCTAGATTTAACTAGCTTAGAATATTTCGTGCTGGATGAAGCAGATGAAATGCTTAACATGGGATTTATTGATGCAATTGAAGAAATTTTACAACAAACTAATGGTCAGCAAAGTATGCTATTTTTCTCAGCAACAATGCCGGGTTCAATTCTAACCATTGCTAAAAAATACATGAAGGAATTTAAAATACTTAAAGTTGAACCAAACGAGGCAACAACTGACTTAACTGAACAAATTTATTTTGAAGTAAGAGAAGCAGAAAAATTTGATACTTTATGTAGAGTTTTAGATTATGAGCGTGAATTTTATGGAATTATTTTTGCTAGAACTAAACAAGAAACTGACGAAATTACTGCACGATTAAAAACCCGCGGTTATTCTGCAGAAGCCCTGCATGGAGATATTAATCAGGCAGTAAGAAATAAAACCCTGTCTTATTTTAAAAACAAGCAAATTAATATCTTAGTAGCTACAGATGTTGCTGCGCGGGGAATTGATGTAAATAATTTAACCCATGTAATTAATTATTCTGTACCGCGAGAAGCTGAATCATATATTCATAGAATCGGTAGAACTGGCAGAGCTGGTAATAAAGGAGTAGCAATCACATTTATTACTCGCAAAGATGCTTTTCAGTTAATGCGTATTCAGAAAATGACTAAAACCAATATCAAGCGTCAATCTGCACCTACAGTAAATGAAGTAATTATAGCTAAAAAAGAGGCTTTTGATGCATGTATCAATGAAATTATCAATGAAAATGATTATGCGGAATATTCAGAACTAGCCAAGAATACCTTAGCTAATCATGCTCCAGAAGTTGTAATTGCTGCCATACTTCGTCACGCCTATGGTGATGAATTTTTACCGCAAAATTATCAAATGCAGTACAATAACAGTAACTCTAGCAGTTCTAGCAACCATACTGATTATGAAAATAAACTTGAAGATCAAACCCGCTTATTTGTGGCTTTGGGTAAAAAAGATGGATATACGCCTAAAAAAATGCTGGAATTGTTGTATACCGAATGTAAAACTCCAGCACGTAAGGTAAGAGATATTCGGATTTTGGATAATTTTTCTTTTATTTCGGTACCATTTGATGAAGCAGAAATTATTCTGCGGACGATAAACAGCGATAAGAAGAAGAAACCATTAATCAGCCGGGCTAAGAAATAAGGTTAAGATCCGCAGATGCAGCTTGTGTATAATAATAGTAAGCAAGCTGCAATGATTATAAGAATTACAAACGAAATAAGGCTAATAATTAAATGTTCAAATCTAACAAAGCATTATATGCGGCTAGAAAGATCATTGCACAAATTGTAACTGATGTGGTTAATCTAGAGGACATAAATTATACAGTCCCCGAAGTGCAGACGCTTCTTGACGGTATTACAGTTGGAGGACACAAATTACAGGATGAAGTAATTACCTTAAATCAGATTAAGGCGTGGCAGTTTTTATTTAATAGTATTGAACAGAATAATTTTAAAATTAGCAAAGATTATCTGTTACAGTTGCACTCTTTAGTTGCTGCCCAAGAATCTTTAACTTGGGGCGAGTTTAGGACTGGACAAGTATCTATATCGGGAACTGATTACCTGCCTCCCCAATCTTCTACCCTTAATCAGTTATGGCAAGAATTAGAAACAAAATCGCAGGAATTATTGAATGCGACTAATTTAAGCAATATTAAGAATAATAAATCAGTAAAAGATACTGACAAATGCAATATTTATACAACTGCTATTAATCTATTTGCTCAAATGGCGCAAATACAATTTTTCTTTGACGGTAATAAACGTACTGGGCGCATGATGATGAGCGGAGTAATGCTCTCTTATGGATATCCTATGATTAATGTACCAGCTAAACGTAAACTTGAGTTTAATCGTATAATGATTAA
>JAUPUP010000219.1 GCA_030917485.1 Pseudomonadota bacterium | reverse complement strand
CATTTTTATTACACCTGGATGAATACTAAATAAAAAACCTAACTTTAAACCAAAATTTTTATCAATTAGAGCGCTTCACTAAGCTTAGCCAATATGCGCTAAGAGTAATTAAATAAGTCACAAATAAGATAAAAAAATCACAATTTTTGTAACTCAAACAAACAATTATAAATAAAACAAAATTAGCCATAAACCGCACAATCATGGCTTTTTTATGCTGCCACATCACAGTTTTTGGATGTGCAATCAAGCCATTTCTAAATGCTATAAAAGCATATGCCAAAGTCGGGAGCACTGCTAATACAGCACCCAGCAGGGCAGACAGCGTTTTGTTAAAATCTCTGGTACTAATTACCACAATGATAGAGGTAATCACCCCTAGCCACAATTGCAATTTTACAATTTGCTGCCCAAAGATAAACTGCAGATGCTTATAACCCATAAGGCGAGAGTATAACATAACAACTGACACTATAGGAGTGATATTTAAGAAAATTTTCAAAACATTTTATTATTTAGTTTGGCTACGTTGGCTATATTCCATAAAGTTTACCTTGTATTTTATTTACCTTAATTTAACGATGCGCTAGAAGAAGTCCCCCACTTTAAATTTCGATTTTAGAAATTAAGTGGGGGCTGAATTCAGCACATTTTAATAATTTTTATTTATAATCCGTGGGGGAGTTAAGAGACTCCCACTGATTCACGGAGCGAAGCGATTTCTTGATATTACTAATAAAAATATAGTAAAATAGTTGAATAGTAATAAATAACAAAAACACGTATGGCTAACAAAATTACAAAAACAAGAAGGGATTTGAAATACTAATTATGCAAACTTATGTTGAATTCATATATCTACCTTTAATCCTGTTTTGCATTTCCACAAGTATAACGCCAGGTCCGAACAATTTAATGATTTTATTATCCAGCGTAAATTTTGGAATTAAACGCTAAATACCTCATTACCTGGGTATATGTTTTGGTTTTACCTTTATGCTTTTAATTATTGGGTTCGGCTTGGGTGAACTGTTTAAAACATTCCCTTATATATTTTCACTATCGTGATGTTTCCATGCGGTTTAATCTGGATGCTTGGCGGAACAGTACTGAAATTTATTTTAAAAAATAAAACTCATTTTCGCATTTTTAATATATCAATGGGATTACTGCTAGTTGCATCTGTTGTATTCCAGATTATAATTTAGGGACATATCCTAAATTTAAACCCTTAATTAAACACTTTTAAAATACTTAAAGTATAAAAAAGTCCAACTTTAGCTGCGCAAGTAAACCAATTAAGAATAGCCGTCTTTCTTTATGAGGGCTGAACGGGCGCTTAATATTTAACAGCATTAAACATATATACGCCCGAACAACACTAATTACTAGCTAGACTCATTACCATTACCGTAGGTAATCGTATAATTAAGCATATTATTTCCAGTTGGAGTAGCATTACACTGGAAAGTTGAGCTTGGGTCATCATACGGGTAAGTATAACATGTAGGACACGTCTCTTTTAACCAAGTGATAGTTGGCAATACCCAGTTAGTCCAGTTTGGATTAGTTGTAACAACTGATTCAGAAGGACGAGTTATCCCAGATTCATTCCAGTTAAATCCTCCACAAGCCAGCAAAGGGCTTCCGGCTGATTCAGCAGGCGCTACTGCATAAGGACTAAATGTGTTTAAATTACAGAGCTGCAATGTACCTCCGCTGATTGGAGTGGTATTGGCAGCCGGATTAGGGTTTGCATAAGACTCCAAGAACGGAAATGGCGCTAAATTAGATACGCTTTCATTAAAGCCCCAAATTTGGTCAGCACTAACCCAAGATAATTGAACCGCACAGGTTAATTGATAGTTTTTTGGTCCGCCAATAATCGCGTCATAATTATAACCGCAAGTTTGTCCTGAAACCGAGCAACTCATGTCAACTTCACAAGGGCCTCCGCCACTTTCTACATATTTATAGTAGGCTGCACTTTCAACTGGCGGATTAAAATCCCAAGCAGCAGCAGGCAAGCCACCGGTTGGATTGGTTGTCATACCACCCGCTTGAGATTCAAACCCACCAGCAATACCACACATATATGCGTTAGAAACCTCAGCGCTCATACCGTTTGGTGCAAACTGCACAGGGTAATTTGCTCCATTTATAATGGATATATCGTAGTAATCGTTAGCATGAATTTGATAAGTCGCCTCAGCCAAAGACACGGTTGGTGGAGACGCTCCAGTACCAACTCCACATGCTAATCCTCCATTAGGACCCTTACATTGCCCAACTAAACAATTACCACTTTCATCACACTGCTGCCTAGCATAATAGTTACCAGACCATGTAATACCGCCTGTAGTTAAGTCAATACTCGAACTAGAAATAAATATACTAGTGCTTTCATTTTGCGCCATACGATATTTATTATTTGTCGGCACAGGTTGATCCCAAAAGCAAAAATACACTGTAGACGAGGTTGGATTTGCGCCACCTTGCAGACAGCTTGAACCAGTAGGACAAGCCGCCATAGGATTACTTGGTCCACACATTGAGCCACCACCCGGCACACCATGTAAAACCTGTCCCGCCGCACCAGCTGGGGTACCTTTAGCATCAAGCGTAGCATTAGCTGAACCACCAGTAATACCAACCCAAATAGTATCGCTAAGCGTATTGGTAAAGGTTATTGTCCGACCACTGCTCTCCGGTGTGGTTGCAGCCACGGTTAACGATTGAATGACATAGCCGCCACTATTTGTTGCGCTAATTACACTAGTACCAGAAGATTCTTGAGCCCTTATCCCAAAACCACAACTTGGCGATTCTGAACTTATAACACAAGATACGCTATTAGTTAAATTAATTTTTGATTCTACACCTTGATAAAACTCAATCGCCGAAGGATTACTTGAAGTAAGCGTAATCGTAGTTGGAGGAACTCCGGAACCATTCGCCAGATTAACCCAAATTGGTGCACTCATTCCTAACGGCGCTCCAGCATTATTCTGACCAGAAATAACAATATTACCGCTGATTGATTCAGACTGCCCCTTCATTGTAATGGTTATTGGCGTATATTGACTAGCATACCCTGGTGGCGCAATTATAGATGCTTTAATTTGGAAATCTCCAGACTCAGAGGTAGTATTAACTGATACAGTACAATCACTGCCACCTGAATATACACTACACTGACTATTTGGTGTTATGGTAACTCCTGTCCCAGATAATGACTCAAACTGTAAAGTAACATTACTACTGGCAGGCACACCAGAACTTTGGAATAAATTACCGCTAAGCTGTATGCTTTGCCCATATTGATATGGAATTGTAAAATTACCGCTTTCGCCATTTACTTCTAAATAACCATAAACAATATCAGTGCCAACCGTTACCGGAACGCTTAGCGTAGTATATCCATCTGACTGCGCCAAAAGATTAACTGTACCATGCTGGGTACCATAGACCGTCACTGTACATAATTGAGAAACTGTCGAACTGCTAGATAAATAACAGTGATTGGGATAAACTTGTGCAATAGAAGAATCCGAGGTACTAATGTTTACCCGCTGACCAGCAACACCAGTGCTGTTAGTAAGTGCTAACGCTACTTGAGCATTGCTGCCTTCAGTAACCGAAACCTCACTTTGTCCAAACTGCAGCGTTCCGCTACTACTTTCATTACCAGAACCGCCACTAGAACTAGTTCCATCAGAACAAGCAACCAGGAAGGCAGCTAAGATAAATAAAACAACCCATCTGATATTTTTAGGAATAAAGATCATTACAATCACCTTTTCAATATTTTTTATGCAGTGGAAGTTCCACCAGTGGAATTTCCAAACCAATTCACGAGACAGAAATATTTAGTGCACTTAATGAGCGTGTATGAGCATTTAGTAAGACAACAAGCTGATGAGCTAAAAACAATTTAAATTTGATACCTGACATAATTAATAAATTTTGTCGAGTATTGAAGAAGTATTAATTCTTAATACTTAAAGAATTTTCGCTATTCTACTACAAAAAATCACTCCGCAATTGATAAAATTAATAATTTATTCAAATTTATTCAGCAATTCTATTTAATTTTTTATCAACAAGTTGCATCAACCAGTTGATATACTTAAATTAATACCCAGAAAAAAGCACAACTAAAAATATGAAGATAAAATTAATAAGGTATTACTTGAATTTGTTAAAACATAGGTAAAATAACATAGGCACGATTAATTATAAAAAATAATCTATAAATTTTCTGACTTTAGGTTGAGTATATCGAAATTTTGGGTAATAGTAATATACATTAGTATCTATTGCCTGATATTCTTGCAAAACTTCAATTAAATCACCATTATCCAATAAATGTTGCACCATGTAGATTGGGAGTTGGATTAAGCCAATTCCCACTTTGGCACATTCAATCATTGAAGTAACTCGATTTAAGATAATATATGGCTTAATTGTTATTTTATATTCAGGTTTTAACTTTATAACTTGATAATTAACCTTACTTTCATGGCAAATATATCTATGTTTTAGCAAGTCTTGCAATGTCTGCGGTATCGCATATTTTGCAAAATATTGCGGAGAGGCACATAATACATAGCGTGTTCTACTCATACTTTTTTGAATAATCATTTCATTGGGTGGCGGCAAAGAAAATCCCACAGCTAAATCTATTTTTTCTTTTTCAAAATCTGGTATTCGTTCATTTACATCAATAATCATTTGTAATTTTGGATACATTTCTAAAAATTCATGCATTCTAGGAAATAGTATTTTATTCGCAAAATACTCAAATATTGTAATATGTAAAACTCCTTCTGGTTCATCTTGAAATTGTTTGCAAATTGACCTTGTTTCATCCAGCTCTTTTTGTAAACGATTACATTGTTCCAACAATAATTGCCCTTGTGGCGTTAAATGCAATCTCTGCCCACTGCGTGTAAATAAATCTATCTTAAAATTTTGTTCTAAATTTCTAATATGTTTACTTAATGACGCCTTTGTAGTTTTTAGTTTAACAGCTGCTTGAGTTAAGCTATTTGATTGTGCCACACATGCAAAAATTTCAAATTTATCAAGATCAGACATGCAGTGTTTACCTTTTTGAAACATTAGTTGTCATATATTATAACATGTTATTTATTATGCAACATGTATAATTAATACCTAATTAACGTTTATATTTAATTAAATAATTAAAAAAATTAAAGAAAGGGTTCTATGAAAAATTATCAGCCATTACTTATATTATGCTTAGGATACTTCATGGTTATCATTGATGTTACCGCGGTAAATGTAGCAATTCCAGTAATAGCAAAAGACATGCATATCGGCTTAACTAATTTAGAATGGATTGTTGATGCATATACTTTAAGCTTTGCTGCGTTATTACTCTCGGTAGGCAGCTTATCTGATAAATATGGATCTAAAAAAATATTTAAAACAGGATTAACCATCTTTACTATTACTTCATTTTTATGTGGTATAGCTACTAATTTTCAATTCCTGATAATTTCAAGGTTACTCCAGGGGCTCGGCGCTGCATTATTGGTTCCCAGCTCAATTTCATTAATCAATTTATCCTACCCGGATAAAGCAGAACTAACCAAAGCAATTGGAGTGTGGGCTGCTATTGCTGGAATAGCTGCAGCCTGTGGTCCTATTATAGGTGCAATTATTACTACCATATTTAATTGGCGTGGCATTTTCTTTATTAACATTCCTTTTGGAATAATATGCTACTTGCTAACCAATAAACGGATTATGGAAACAAATATAAGTATACAAAAACTCAAATTTGATTTTATAGGGCAATTTCTGGGAATAATAAGTATAGCTGCACTAACCTATGCTTTAATCGAGGTCACCAAACTATATCTATTTTTTATAGCAGGTTTCATTTTCATCATTAGCTTTATCAGTTTTATTGTCATTGAATACTTTAGCACTTCACCAATGTTGCCATTAAAGTTATTTAAATCCCCAAATTTTACAGCTTCTATATCAGTTGGATTTTTATTAAATCTGGGGGTTTACGGAGAGTTATTTTTACTGCCAACTTATTTTCAGCATATAAAATCATACTCGGTACTTTTAAGTGGTTTAGCTATTTCACCGCAAATGATTGTGCTTGCATTAAGTTCATATCTCAGTGGAAAATCAATGAATTACCTAGGCGAAAAAAAGGTCATGGCTGTAGGTCTAGTTATTGGAAGTATCGGATTTGCTGGGTTATTCTTTGCTACAAAATACACGCTAAATTATGTATTTTTTATTGTTCCTTTATTAATGATTGGATTTGGAGCAGCATTTACCATGCCAGCAGCAACCGTATCAAGTATTAAATCTGTTCCCACAAATAAAACCGGATTGGCATCAGCTATTTTAAATACAACAAGGCAAGTTGGTAGTTTAGTTGGCGTAGCTCTATTTGGAACCATAGTTCTAATATCAACATCTTTTGACTTAGGAATTCAATATGCATCTATTTGTGCCAGTGGTATTTTTATCTTAGGTGTTATTTTAGTTAGGTTATAATGTACAATTAGTGGCTCTTGATTTAATTTTTCATTCTCTAGGTAATCCCAAATGTAACAAAATAGCATTTTCAACAGCTAATATATCAGCTTTGGACGGCTGCGACACTTATTTTTTTAACCTAATGGGCGGTTAAATTTTCATCCTTAATCTTATTACCTTGTAATTCAATTATTTTCAAATTAGGTTGTTGGGCAATAAATTCGGGTAGAAATAATTGAACATTACATTTATTTAAATAAACCTCTTCTAATGTTATGGGTAATCGCGGAAGTTGGCGCAGATTTGTGTTTTCAGTTAAATTAAATTTTCGCAAATTTGGTAGTTGATCACGCAGGTCTGTTGGAAGCAATGCAATATCACATTTTGGCATATCAAGTTCTTCTAATGTGGTTGGTAGCTGCGGAAATGTTTTAATCTGTTTATTAAAGCCTAACTGAAGATTTTGTAAATTCGTGAATTGGTTAAATAAGTCTGCTGCAAATAATTGACTATCAAGCCGAGGTAAACGAGATAAATCAAGTTTTGTTAATGTAGTTGGTAACAGTGGGAATTGTGTAAGTTGTTGGTTATCACTTAAATTAAGATGTTGCAGTTTCGGAAATTGATCACGCAGGTTTGTTGGAAGCGATGTAATCTTGCACCCAGATACATCAAGTCTTTCTAATGTTGCTGATAATGGTGGGAGTTGTGTAAGTTGTTGGTTATCACTTAAATTAAGCTCTTCCAGGTTGTCTAGCTCATCAAAAACTATGTGTCGAATCTGGCTAAAATGATGCAAATTAAGAATTTTTAATTGTGGTGGAAATGACAGCGTTTCCAAAGATTTGTCCGCACAGGAAAACCAAGATCTACTAAAATCAAGTTCCCTCAAATCTGGCAACAATTCAAATATTTTTACTATAATGGAGAGGTTCAAGTCATACTTATTAGATAAATCTAACTTACCTGTATCAACAGCATTGATTACTGAAGCTCTAATATCATCGCTCAAATGTAGGGTGTCAATTTGATCGATACTTAATGGATTTTTCACACAAATGTCTATGGGGTTATTTTTTATTTTATTATCAAGAGTAATTTTCAGTTTGCCTTCATGGAATTCTACCAATCCCATATCGTTAAATGTTTCTTTACTTGTGGAATGGATACTCTTGATATTGTCTTTGGTATTGTTATCTATGCCTTCTGGTATATTTGAAGTTTGCTGTAAAACTTGCTCTAAAATAAGCATGTATTTTGTGACAGTTTTATCTCTATCTTGCAGTGATGAAAAGGATGAATCATGACATATATTTAATAGCAATTCCTTATTGGATATTTGATAAGACCTCGTGTTTAAAAGTAATTTAATACGGTCTCTAGTATCTTTAGATGTATATATAATCTTCACAGCTTTTATTTCTCGTTTGCATAATCTTTGTATTTCAACCATTGTTTTATTATCAAATAGCTCAACAATTCTGGTATGCAATAATTTATCTTTTGGATTTTTATAAGTGTATGTTCCCGTAATTTCTTGTGCTTGTAAGCCTTCTGTTGTACATCCCCCCAGAAGATTTTTATGTTTTTCATGAGGAAGCCTAAATAGCGATGGGCTTGTTACCAAATTTGTAATTTTACGCATAAAAATCTTATTTCCTAAACCCAGTTGTTTTTTCAAATTAAATAGTATTCTGCCATACTATTTAATTTAAATCAACCCAAAATTTCGGGTACTAATAAGCCAAATAAATATGTCTTATTAATTATGCCTATAGAATTCTTTGTAAAAAAATCGAATTCTCTTAGTTAGCATCCTACATTACGCATAAAATTATTAATACTTTAACCATTTTTTTACTTTCTCTCATCTTTATAATATTTTTTTATGAGATATTTTACTTTCAATCCTAACTAAATATTCAATAATGCATTATGTTTCTGATTGATGTCGCTGTAAATTAGACAAATTAGCATAGATGCCGCCCTTGGCAAGCAATTGATTATGACTATCCAAATTTACTGCAGCGACTTGACCTGCTCTAAGGTTAAATTTGTAGCTGCTGCTACAACAGCTACTTCCATGCCAGACTTTAACAAATTCCTTGCAACCTCTTGTCTACCCTTTTCCTCACCAACTTGCATACCTTGTACTAATCCTTCGGCTTTAGCTGCCTGAGCTTCTTTAGCTTTAGATTCAGCTTCTTTAGCTTTAGATTCAGCTTCTT
>JAUPUP010000218.1 GCA_030917485.1 Pseudomonadota bacterium | reverse complement strand
GATAGGAGCTATACCCACAAGCACTTCCCAACGTAGTCATAAACAATATTTCAGCAAGAGGAAATTGCCGACCTTTTCTTCCTCTGGTGTCTGGTATCTTACGAAATAACTCTAATAAATAAATGACTTATAACTCCAATAAATTTTTATTAGACCGTAGTTATATCATATTATTTATTTCAGTATCTAATTATTCTACGAACAGCCTTGTAAATGGACATTTTGCCACCTATATTAGGAATCTAGTACATATTTAGCTATGTTATCATCCGTTCCTATAAATGTGAATACATTTGAAGCGTACTTAAGTTGTCTTATTTTAAAATTTAAAGGTTAAATTATGATTTCCAAAAATTATCCCATTGTAGAGCATTACAATAAAATTCCTCGTGACAAAATAAAAACCGAGGATAAAAAACAATTAACCCAAACATTAAAAAATATGGTTAATACAGATAATGAAGACAATCTTGTTAATATTATTTCATGTTTGATTGCCTTTAAGGATGAATCAAGGTTCTTTGGAGGCAGCAAGGATAGGCAAGAAAACGCACTGTCTGTATTACAAAATATAGAATTACCTGAAGGTTTAAATATAGATGATTTATTAAAATTCGTGCGTAACCAAGGTACAAACATTTTTACTCAAAAACAACTTCCTGGAACATTTAAGGATTTTCTGATTGACTTATCTCAGAATCATCCATCTGTATTTTATAAGTCAGCATCTAAGCATTGGGAGTTTTTACGTAGTAATGGCATACACTCTAATCTGCATAATGCACAAAATAATCAAAACAATAACTTTCAAGTTCTCCTTGGTACAAAAAATGGTAATCTAAGAATTAATTCTAATGTAAAAATTTCTAAATTGCAATCTACCCCGTCGTTAGTATATATTAGCGCGGGTGTGAGCGAAAGAAATTCCCCACTGTTTAATGAACAATTTTTTCAATATGAAGAAGGTGATTCACAACGCAATGCGTCTCTTGCGGGAAAATTAATATTTTATGTTGATAGTAAAAATGTGGATAAAATATGGCAAAAAACTTGTAAATTAATTGAAGAATGTGGTGGAAACTTACAGGCTAAATGTTATTTCCCTAATGGACGAGAAACTCATAAAGGTAAATATGACCTCATGATTGAATTTACGGATATATCTGATCGTAGACTGGTTGAGGATACTTATAGTTCCATGATTAAATATGGAATTGTAACACCAAAAAATGAGGTTCATATAAAACCAACTGCTCTAGCAAGTACTCATGATGGTAATGGCGAATTTAAGCTGCAATATAACTCACAGACACTTAGTAAATTATATCCGGATAATAACCATGGTTATATGCAAGATCTAATTGTAGAGAAAATCCAAGAAGCACAACAGCAACGAACTACGAAATCATCGCAAAATAGTTCTGGATTGCCTTTAGATCAACAAGATGACTTACAATTTGATGAATTTCTAACAAATGAAATTGCATATCCTAGTGGCCAACATGTTGAAATATCGCCAGATTAAAACTAATGATATGTCTAATTCGGTAATCAAATAACATGGTTAAGCGTAATAGCAAGATCGTAGACCTTGACAATGCCGCCAATTTTGCATGGGTCTGTTACATCAAGCCCATGTTCATTGAGGTAATCAAAATAGCTGGTAATGTCAATTTTATAGTTCATGGTTACAGTAAACATTAGGCTATCTTGCTTATCGGGATATAATAACTCATAATTAGCTGACAATTTTGTCCCCAATTCCTTAATAGCTGGTACTGTCTTCATGATAGTTGCCAGCCATTTTGGATTGCGGGTTAATAAAAATAGGCTCTCGCCAATTACAACTCCGGATTCAGTTTGTCGATCGCGGATAAGTTTTAGCGGTAAATTAAAATCTAAGCGTAAATCCCCGATGAAATAACCAAAGTCACTGGTAGTTTTAAATCCAAGCGGATAAACATTGACTGAGGGTAATATACTTTCTTCGGTATCATCACGGCGGTAACCAAATACATTACCACCAAATAACTCGCCAAATTTACCAGATATTGGACTATTAAAATAATTAACTATGGATTGTACTAATAGTTGGGAAGGTAGGTTGCAATATAGGCTATAGGTAGCATCATCAATACGATCAGTCATTTCTCATAATCCTGCCGTAGTTGGCTAGCAATAGCTGCGGTTAAATTTTCTGTTATCTGGTCTAATTCGACTTGAGTTAGGGCAGCTACATCCAGTCCATGTTTGGCAACTACTGTGGTTTTAAATTCATCAAATTCGTTTAGCTCAATCTCAAAATCAATCTGTTCATTGTTTTTAGCAATTTTATAACTTTGGGTATTGGTGAAAGTCTTAAATAACCCTCCTTTACGAATATTAATGCTGTCGGGTTCACGAAATAAACCCTTTATACGTTTTTTACGTTCTACGGTTTTTAGTAGTAGCGGTGACCAGGTATGGGAATTATCATCAAACATAGCCAATTTTTGCTTGGTAATTTCACTGATAATCTGATCTTGATTATTATTAACAGTATCCATAATAGATTTTATAATGGCTTTTTTTAGGCTATCTAATGACATAACGATACCAGAAGGAGCAGCCAGGATTATTAAGCCTGGTTCTTGCATAGCTTAATGCGCTGGGTAGATTTCCCCCAAGCGGTACGTTTTTGCCACCAGGCAATACGTTATTATAGTTAATACCAGTATCAGATAGGGCTAAACCATTTGCTGGAGGAAATAAAAATATGCCGTTGGGTTTTTGCTGAAATAGCGTATCCTTTAGTGCTATATATTCAGCTTCACATTTTTTCTCAAAATTGTCACCTCTAACATTAGTATTGCTACCAAATGCCTGGCGTAAGGTTTGTAGGCAAGCTCGATTAATGAGGAGCTTTTTAAGTAGCGCTATAGTCTCAGGTGGTAATTGTAGCCAATTAGCTCCATCGGTAGTTTGGAACGGGATTTTAAAGTAAGGAGAAAAGTCACGCTCCAGAGCACTTTCACCAAATGCAATGAGCTCACCAAATTGGTCATCCGGTATTCCTTGATTACAACTACTACTATCAGCAAAAGTAACCTTGCCTTCAAGGTAAGGCTTTACCTCGTCAATGGTTAAATAGCGGGGTTGTAAGTACATTATATATCTCTAGGCGTAAGTTGCACGGCTAATATATTCTGGTGGCAAAAAATCCCCACCTTTACGTTCACACATCTTAGTTGGGCATTGGCGGTATTTTTCAGTTGTCCATGTCCGAGCTAATTCTGAATCTACTTCTACAATTTCATTTGTCTTGTAGATTATCGGATCAGTAGTTAAACCTTCACCCTGTAATGCATTACTGGGTAAGGCACTAATCATATTGAGCCTAACTCGTGCTTTTTTGTTGGGTTTATCTTTTGCTAAATTATCACTCATGTACCCTCCTAAGCGTTTACCGCTAAAACATCAATAATTAAAATATTATTCGGGTTAGCAATTTTAGGCAGTCCGTTAAACCCGGCAATAATATTTACAAATGGATTACCTACGCCACCACGTGAGCCGGGAACTGAGCAATCCTCTAATAAGGTGTAAATACCAGGCTTAGCGTTTAATAGTCCGCCTTTTTGCGCTGCTGGGGTAAACACAAATTCACCCAATGAGCCACCATGCGAACTAGAATCAAAAGCAATTAATATCCGACCATCTGGTATAGTATAGTGGCTAACCTCGTTTTCATCAACATACATGTCGTCTTCAATAACCGCTTGTAAACTGCCGGATGGGTACATATGCTGTAGCCACATATCCATAGTAGCACGTTTAAAAATTGCAGCATTACCAAAGATATTCCTTGCCCAAGCATTGTTATTAACGTTATTTAAAAACCCATCTGCGGTATTAGGATTCATAATTAACTTACCGCTTCGCATATACGCGCTTCTAAACTTATAAAATGGCGGATACCTATCTAGGATATAAGATAAGTCCTGAAATGGCATAGCGTTTTGATTAATCGTATTATTCGGGTTTAACCAGTTGCCTGAAATAGGGTGCACTATGTTTTCTGCAGGAATGCCATAATTTGCCTGGAAGTCAAATTGTCCGTCAGCTTCATATTCAATCTGTCCTAACATAGCAGCCTGAGCTATGAGTAATTTCTTCCGTGAATAAGTTTTAGTTAATAGTTGTAGCTCATTATAAATCAAGTATGTATCCAGCCCGTTTTCTGAAATATCTTGTGAGCTTAAATTACGCAAAAACATGTCTAATTCATCAAAGGTTATACAACCAGCAAAACCCCCAGCACTAAAAGTAGTGGACTTAATCCCCAGTTTTTTAACTTCTGGTATTGGTTGACCCAATGCTCTAGCGGGTAATAGTCCGGTATTAGCTCCCAAAATAGAATTTACAATATAGGGCATTTTACTATTTTTCTCAGGAAAGTACTCATCCAGGCTAAAAGTTGAATCCTCAGTCGAGCCATAATCCCGACGGATATTATCAATTACAACTCCATATTGCCCAACGCTAATAGTGCTATCCGTTGAGAATTGTACCTTACGAGTTAAACTCCCGGCTGTTTCAATTTTAGCTCTGCCAAACTGCAGCAATTGTTCAACATCAACCGTTCCAATTTGAGAGCGTACCTTCTCAGCTATCTTTTGCGCAGTTAATAATAATTTCTGATCTATAGTCATACCATACTCCTATATAGCGTATAAGGCAACTCTACCAAAGCCAAGCTTACCGCCAATTTGCCCAATTGCCGAAGTAATATCATCCGTACCATCTTGCTTATTAAAATATACCTGATCCAGGTAGAAAGTTGCACCACCCCATACCGCTTGTACTAAAGCCTTACCTTGAGTACCCAGCTTTTGTACATCAGGAGTTAAGTACTGGTCAGTTAGTATAACTAATGCCTGATTTTGCCCATCTGTACCTTTTGGATCATAATTAACAAACATACCCTTATATTGACCAGCGGTATATTGCGCCAAAATGCAACCGGGCTGATACCCATCAATATTATTACTTGGAGCTAATTCAACATCCACAAAGTAAACTAACGATGGATCACCCGCCCATAATTTAGTGTAGGTCTGTTGCTGCTGTGTAGTATTCTGTGGTACAGTTATCATTGCTCCTCCTTATGGCAGCTTTTGTAAAATATCGGTTAATTTTGAAATCTGAGATAAGACGCTCATTTTTAATTCTTCTTTTTGAGCCTTCTGCTCCACAAGGATTTTTTCATCTGAAGTATTCTCTAAAGGTTTACTTAAAGCAGTTTGCTGGATTTCCTCTGTAGTATTTGCCTCATCCGTAAATTTTGCGAGATAATCAATTGCATCCGTATTTTTACCGCTTTTAAGCATGTCAGCCAAGATAGATGCATGTTCTTTAGTAAAACATGGATGATTATCACCTGCGTTCGGGCTGGCTAATTTTACCTCAGGCTCCAGCTCTGTAGCTGCATCGGATTCTTTACTTTTTGCCATTCGCAGACTGTCTAGTTTAAGGCTTTCCTGTACCGCAGTGGATATTTCCTCAGCGGTTTGTACCAGCACCGTTTTATCTTTAGACATTACTAATTCCTCCATTTTAAAGGCTTGCTTATTTTTATTGTATACGTGTAAGTCAACTGCATTAGGCAGCAATTTAATAGTGCTAAGTAAAATATTACGATCATTATCCGAACTCATATGCAATAGATTCGTTACCAGTAAATCCCGATCACGTGGGTAAATTTTACCGAACTGTACCAAGCCCAGAACCTAACGCTCCAAACTTCGTTTATTTCTAACTGTATATAGTTGATTATCAAGGTTAGTGATTTCAGTATTGATAGCTGATAGTTTTTTGCTTAATTCACCAATCGTATTAGCTAATATGTTTTTATCCGGCTTAATCCCATTTTGCGACATGCGGATGATTTGTGCCCCATCAATAGCCCCATAGATAGTAAAACTTACCTCCTCCAGTTTATTACTCTGTGGATAAAATGCCAGGCTAATTTGATTTAAAATGCCACCTTTAACCTTATCCACATATTCACGGGTTGATATAAATAACTTGCCCCAGATTTCGCCGTAGCTATCGGATATGTCTTTAAATTCAAGACGCCCGATCACCCGACCTACTACAAAACTATTATGTAGAGTATGTTCAGTAGTCACGGGAGCTAGAGTTACTTCGTCAATAGAGAATTCATGTGTTTTTTTACGCAGGAGCTTTTCTAGGAATATGCGACCGATCGGCTCTTTCTTATTGGCTTGGATTTTATGATACTCAGCCTCTACCTCCATATTGTAGGTGTTAACTAAGCCCTGCAATTGCTCTTTAGTTAAAGATACTTTAATGCCGCTGGAATCGTTAAATGTGCCAACTTTACAGAGCAATACTGTAACGATTAATGATTCGTCTTGCTCTTGATACGTTTGGACTTCACCAGTATTGCTGAATCGGTATTTATTGGGTTTGTTTTGCATAAAATTGCTCCATATAAGGGTCAATTTTACTGAAGAAAAAATGCTTAATCTATTTCTAATATTAATTCTGGCTATGGGTTGAAAATTTACAATTTGCCACTAGATATTACTGTTAATGTCCATATAAAATATAGCTAATAGTTTTGATTGTATATTTCATGAAAATTTTATTTATAGATGAATCTTTTATTTTAAATTGTAATTGCCCCTTATTTGTTCTAGGGGGCGTAGTTATTCCTGAAGAATCATGGAAATTAGCTAGTGATACAATAGACGATATAAAAAGAAAAAATAATATTTCTGTTAATCAAGAAATAGAATGGAAATGGATTTTTAGCAAAAAGACACACGGTAATCCTTTGTCTCATTTAACTTTTAATGATAGATTACATCTTGTTATTGAACCAATGTTACAATTTATTAAAAGTAATAAATTAGAATTATTTACAACTTTAACTCATATCAATGATTTAAAAGAAGAGTTTTTGAAAAATACCCAATTCAAAGAAGATAACAAAAAGTTTAATCAAGAATTTACAACCTACTATTACCATAAAAACTATGAAAATATAGTACAAAGATTTCAATATTATTTACAGGATTGCGAAAATCAATCTCAAAATGCAAAAGGGATTATTATATGCGACCATAGGTGCCCGGCTGAAGATGACGCATTACGCCAATTACATTTAGAAATGTTGAGGGAAACAAAAGGCAGGACAACAATTAAATACCACAATCTTATAGAACATGTGTTGTTAGCTCCATCTCATTTTAGTGTAGGAATACAATTTGCAGATATAATCGCTGGGGTTATACTAGGTAAATTGAGAAAATATCCTGAAGTATCCAATTTATGTGAAATTATAATAGATTGTTTTAATACCCGTCTAAAAGACGGAAAACCGACATCTGAAGGAAGGGGAGTTGTGAAGATCCCTAAAGATTCTAAATATTGGATTAAATAAGAAAAGGATGCAAGGTTGTGCTGGCACCACGAGGGTCGTCTCAACATTCCTACGTGAGGTGACTTGCATCTTTGTGGATTATATGCTATCTTGAGCAAAAATTGCAATTAAATTTTTGCACGCAAAAATTTATAACTAATTTTAGTGCATAAAACAACGAAATAATCCATCCACTAATTTATAAATTAGATAAACACAAGAACAATCAAAAATTCCTCGAACTCTGATTGTTCTCATTCATAGCATCACTCTAGTCCAGTTAATTCATAAAACACATTCCCAAAAACTACATTAAATAAACTTTTAGAATGGCATTTAACAAATTCTGAACCTATAATTCCTAAAATAGTTGATTCCTCCTCCTGTGTAAATTCTGCCACTGATTGAGTTATATAATCAGCAACATTACTTTCACGATCTACT
>JAUPUP010000217.1 GCA_030917485.1 Pseudomonadota bacterium | reverse complement strand
GTTACTACTCAGCCTATATCACTGATAACTGTGTCATACAGTTAAAGTAGCTACTTTCGGCATAAGAAACATGTATAAGGTAACCGCAGAAACTTCGTTTTCGCAATCCTCATGTACTTGTTGTACATTCCGGTTGCTTTGTTTAACTTATTCCTTGTTCTTTTGCGCATATGCTGGCAGTAACCTCTGAGTAGTAACAATTTGTCATAATAACTGGTTGTGGCTTAAGGAATTAGTATGGGAAGCACAAAAATTCAAATTAATGGAATAATCGCATCTACTATAATCGGCTGCTATGAGTATGAGCGGGACAATATACAGGACTTGATAATTGATGTCCAGGCTCAACTCTACCGGCATAATTGGATTATTCAAGATGAATTGGATACTACGGTAGACTATGTGAAATTGATTGATCACATTAAAGCTATAGTGCCATCTACCAACTGTTATTTACTTGAAACTTTGGCGCAGCGACTTGCAGATGAGCTACTTGAATATTCTTCGTTAATTGAGCAAATTAGTGTTACGCTAACTAAACCAGCAATTTGTGGGGGTATGGCTCAAGAAATTAAAGTTAATTATGTTAAAAAGCGGCAGTTTAAAATTGCTTTAGCGCTTGGTTCAAATTGGGAGTTTCTACCGCAACAGCAAATAATTACCGCGATAGAAATTTTAGGTGAATACATTAATGATATTAAAATTGGTGGTCTTTATGAAACAAAACCTGTTGGCTATTTAGAACAGCGTAATTTTTATAATACTGCAATTATTGGTTATACTAGTTTAAAGCCAGAGGATCTGTTTAGTAAGATTAAGTCAATAGAAAAGCTAATGGGTAAGGCTGAAATTATTCGCAATGGTCCGCGAATTATTGATATTGACTTGATTTTATTTGCTGGCTTAGTGTATACACATAATTTTTTAACTATACCGCATAAAAGAGCATATTTGCGAGATTTTGTGTTATTGCCACTTGCGGATATTGCTGGAGATTGGGTTTATCCCACCTTGAATAAAACCATTAATCAGTTAGTTTTAGATTTGCCGGAGTCAAATTCTATCTTAAGAAAAATAGAATTTTAGTTATCAAGATGAATTTTACCTTAATTAAATTTGAACAAAAACCTAATGTTAGATTGATGATTAGGCAAATTTGGGCTAGTGAGTGTAAAGAGTGTAAAATATCTTCCATTTATAAGCTTGATTCAATCTTGTATATCTTGCTTGCGAGCGCTACACCGCTGTGTGCTACTAGTGTATTGCTGCATGGTTTAGCAAAAGTTGAGTTAACTCACCTATCAGTTTCTGAACATGAGTTATTTAAATGGGCAAAAAGTGAAATAGAGCAGAGTGTAGAGTTTATTGCTTATGAAACTTATTCTGAGTACAGCCAAAATGGTGGGGTGGGTGGCAGGGCATATATCGTGCCCAATGGAGCAATGGTTATCCGCACCTTTGAACGATTAACTGAAATATTTGGAATTTTAAATTATAATAGTGATTCATTTTCAGATGGGGGCAAATATAATAGTCTAGCTAGCGCAACCCAAAGAGTTATTGAATTAGTTGAATCTGGGGCTGAAATTATTGATGTTGGGATTGAATCAACTAGACCGGGTGCTACGGTAATTAGCGGTGAGGATGAAATTAGAATATTAAAGCCCTTATTAAAAGAAATTAATCTATTAAAACCTAAATATAATTTTCTGTTAAGTATTGATACCTACCATGTAGAGACGGTGCGTTGGTTAAATGATCAGGACGCTGAATTTATAAATGATGTGTCTGGTAATTTGCCGCTTGATGTGGTTCGGGATAGCATAATGTCAGGCAAGCGCTATATAGCTATGCATAGTTTAGATGTTCCGGCGAATAAGCAGCATAATTTTGCAATTGAATTAAATCCGCTTAACTATTTGTCAAATTGGTTGTTAAATAAAATTAATGAATTCGCGGATAATAATATTGACGTATCTAAAATAATATTTGATCCAGGTATTGGCTTTGGCAAAAATGATGCCCAAGCATGGTATATTATAAATAATATCCCATTGTTTAATAAGTTATTTAATTCAATGAATGTGCCAATTTTGCTTGGACATTCTAGAAAATCTTTTCTTAAGCATATCATACCACAGATTACATTAAATACTCGAGATGTAGCTACAAGCATAATTGCTGGATTATTAATTAATCAAGTTGATTATCTACGTCTACATGATTTAACTATTTTAAACGAAATTAGTCCGGTTCTTAGAGCTTGTTCATAATCTCGTAGATTCAGGTAATTTTGTAGAAAAATATTTGCATATAGTTGTATAGGTGAGGTAGTATATCGTGTTACCGTTTGGGTGGTTTTTTGTATAAGTAGAGTATAAATATAGAATGAGTAGTTATGGTAATTACCCTTATCAAAGGTTGAGGCGTAATCGAAAAAGTGATTTTATTCGTAAATTAGTTCAGGAACACCATTTATTAGTGACAGATTTAGTTTATCCTGTGTTTATTGTAGATGGTAAAAATCGGGAAGAAAGTATTTCTTCTCTGCCAGGTCAAAAGCGGTTTAGCATTGATCAGCTATTAAAAGTAGCTAATGAATGCAGCCGTCTGGGTATTCAGGGGTTGGCACTGTTTCCTATGATTGAAGGTGCTAAAAATGATAAATTTGCGTTAGAGTCCTATAACCCCGATGGATTAGTGCCGCGGGCGGTTAATGTCCTAAAACACGAATTCCCTAATCTTGGTATTTTTACTGATATAGCGCTGGATGCATATACTCCAGATGGACATGATGGAGTAGTAGACGAGCATGGCTATGTATCAAATGATCTAACAAATGAGATTTTAGCTAAGCAGGCGCTATGTCACGCGCAAGCCGGAGCTGATTTTGTATGTCCGTCAGATATGATGGATGGTAGAGTATTAAAAATTCGTGCTACGTTAGATAACAATAACTTCGTCAATACTGGCATTATGGCTTATTCAGCCAAATACGCCTCTACTTTGTATGGGCCTTTTCGTGATGCTACTGGAGCTGTCTCCAGATCCGGTTCTAGTTTAGGTAAGTCTGGCAAAACTACTTATCAAATGAATCCAGCTAATAGTCATGAAGCAATTCATGAGGCACGCTTGGATTTATACGAAGGAGCTGATATAATAATGGTCAAGCCAGGGTTGCCTTATCTTGATGTAGTATATCGAATCAAATCTGAGTTTAAAAAACCAACTGCAGTATACCATGTAAGTGGTGAATATGCTATGTTAAAGCAATGTGGTGATTGGTTGGATTATGATAGAGCAGTTATGGAAGTCATGTTGTGTTTTAAGCGTGCTGGAGCAGATATTATCTGGACGTATGCAGCGATCGAAGTGGCTAATTTATTGAGGACAGGTTGTTAGTTATTAAAAATTAAAAGAGTGAACCAACAATATAAAATGTAAACAGGAACTATGGAGAGATTAACGAATGGTTGAAGATATCAGTAAAAAACTGGAGCAGTTAAAAAAAACTATTGAAAATGCTAAATTGCCTAATGCAGATAAATTAGCTAAAAAATATATGTCTATTCTTAGCAAGGATTATATTGCTAAATATCCAGTAACAGAAATTATTCGCGATATTAAAGTTATAGACAAACTATCTGAGGAAAGCCAATATGAAGTAAGTCTTGGGGCAAGTCCATCAAAGCAAAAACAAAAAGATTTATGGTGCATTAAACTATTTAAATTAAATGATCAGGTTAGCTTGTCGCGCGGACTTCCCATTATTGAAAACTTTGGCTTTAAGCTTCTGGAGGAGTTACCGTTTAAATTTCAGTTAAATAAAACTGATGTGGTTCATATTTGTGACTTTGGGGTTATAGTTCCACTTGAAGTTGAAGATAAAATACACGATAAAAAATTAGTTGGCTCATTAAATGATGCTATTATTGCCGCATTCAACCGGGTAATTGAAAATGATCGCTTAAACCAATTAGTTTTGTTTAGTGGACTTAGTGCGCGTGAGGTGTCTCTGTTGCGTGCAATTACGCATTACTGTGTGCAAACCACACTACCGTTTTCGCGGGCTTATATGGCAGAGGTATTATGTGCGTATCCGAATATTGCGCGTAATTTATACCGACTTTTTGATGCGAAATTTAACATAAAAACCCATGATTTAGAACTGGCAAAGAAGATTTATGATGAGGTTGTTGTTGAATTAAATACGGTAACTATCCTGGATGATGATCGAATTTTAAAAGCCTTTTTGGTAATAGTTGATGCGATGATTCGTACTAATTACTACCAAACTGATGAAGCTGGCAAGCATAAAGATTATATTTCATTTAAGCTTGAATCTGGTAAATTACCTTTTTTACCTAAGCCAATACCTCTATATGAAATTTTTGTCTATTCAACTAGATTTGAGGCAATTCATCTTCGCTCGGGTAAGGTGGCGCGCGGAGGGTTTCGGTGGTCGGATCGGCGCGAAGATTTTAGAACCGAGATTTTAGGGCTAGTGAAGGCTCAGGTAGTAAAAAACTCAGTTATAGTACCCACAGGTTCAAAGGGTGGCTTTGTATGTAAAAAACTGCCGCCTATAGCCGAACGTGAGGCTTATATGGCCGAAGGGGTTTTTTGTTATAAGCAGTTTATTGCTGGTCTGTTAGATATTACTGATAATTTAGTTGCGGGTAAAATCATCCCGCCTAAAGATGTCATACGCTATGATGGTGATGATCCATACTTAGTGGTTGCGGCAGATAAAGGCACGGCAACGTTTTCTGATTATGCTAATGAAATGTCGCAAAAATATAAGTTTTGGTTGGGAGATGCTTTTGCGTCTGGCGGATCTGCTGGATATGACCATAAAAAAATGGGTATAACTGCCCGTGGTGCTTGGGAAGCAGCAAAACGGCATTTTCGGCATTTAGGGGTGGATATACAAAATCAAGATTTTACCGTCATTGGTATTGGCGATATG
This sequence comes from Pseudomonadota bacterium, assembly GCA_030917485.1. Lineage (GTDB taxonomy): Bacteria > Pseudomonadota > Gammaproteobacteria > Burkholderiales > UBA11063 > Aquella. The sequence continues at coordinate 4,080 of JAUPUP010000217.1, read as the reverse complement.
GCTGGCGATGTATTTGGTAATGGAATGCTATTGTCTAAGCACACGTGCTTAATTGCAGCCTTCAATCATTTGCATATATTTTTAGATCCTAATCCAGATCCAGAAAGTTCTTTTGCTGAACGTCTGCGCATGTTTAATTTACCCCGTTCCGGTTGGGCAGACTATGATAAAAGTAAGATATCTCAAGGTGGGGGAATCTTTGAGCGTTCGGCCAAGTCAATTCAATTATCGCCTGAAATTAAGGCATGGCTTGGTACTACAGAAGATGAAATGAGTCCAAACGACTTAATTCACAATATTTTACAGGCAAAGGCTGATTTACTCTATAACGGTGGAATTGGTACTTATGTTAAAGCCGAATCGGAGAGTCATGAGGCAGTTAAGGATAAAGCTAATGACTACACTCGTGTAAATGGTAAGGAATTAAAAGTAAGGGTTGTGGTTGAGGGCGGTAATCTTGGAGTTACTCAACTAGGTAGAATTGAGTTTGCTAAAATTGGCGGGTTTATTTGCACTGATGCAATTGATAATTCTGCTGGGGTTGACTGCTCTGATCATGAGGTAAATATTAAGATTTTATTTGCCGATATTATGCAAAAAACTAAAATGACATTAGATGAACGTAATGTTATTTTAGAACAAATGACTGACAATGTAGCCAGTTTGGTTCTACGAGATAATTATTTACAAACTCAAGTATTAAGTTATGCCCGGGCCCGTTCAGAAGAGTTGTTTTCGATTAATATCAATTTTATTGATAAATTTGAAAAGCGCGGAGAGATTAATCGCAGCGTTGAATTTTTACCCAGCCATCAGGAAATTATTGAACGGCAAAGGACTGGTACTGCATTGACAGTGCCGGAATTAGCCGTATTATTAGCTTATTCTAAAATGTCTATTGATGCTGAGGTTATAAAATCTGACTTAGTTTGTGACTCTACTTTTGATTCATTGTTGGTTAGTTATTTTCCGAAGTTTTTACAAGATAATTATTCTGAGTATATTTATAAACACTATTTACGTAAAGAAATTATTGCTAATCAAATTGCTAATTTAATTGTTAATCAGATGGGTATTACTTTTGTATCACGCTTTGAGGATGAATTTAGGTGTGATATATCAGTGATTGTAAGAGCATTTTGGGCAGCGTATCAAATATTTGGTATACGTGATCTTTGTTTAGAAATAGAAAGTTTAGATAATAAGGTAAATGCGGATATTCAAGTTGAAATGTTTATTCGAGTTAAAAAAACTATGGAGCGCACCATTCGCTGGATAATGCGACGTTTTAAACAAAAAGATGAGTTAAATGGATTGGTGCAAAAGTATAGTAAAGATGTACATAAATTACTTGAATGTTTACCAATAATTTTACATTCGAAGCACAGTCAAGAAATTAGTGATTTAGAAAGTTATTATGTAAATGCTGGAGTTCCTAAAAAATTGGCAGAGTTGATGGCAAGAAGCGGTGCAGTTCCTCAATTACTTGATATAGCATTTTTATCAAATGCAACCGAACATAAATTATTAGATGTTGCAGTAAATTATTTCTATCTAGGGCATACTTTAAGAATGGATTGGTTGAGAAAAAATTTAATTGCATTGCCTGAAAACAATAAATGGCAGTCTTTATCACGGTCAGCATTACTAGCAGATGGATTTGCCTTATATAGCAATTTTATTAAAAATGCTATAGAATCGACATCACCAGGAGATAATAGATTTGGAGAGACCTGGATTAAAAAAGAGCCGGTTAAAATAAAACAGATAAATGATATGATAGATGAATTACAAACCTATAAAAACTTAGATTTATCCATGTTATCTGCTGTAGTTAGAGAACTGCATTCTATTTTGGGGTAGAATAGGGTTTTTTAAAAAGTTTTTTCAAAAACGGCAATTGATTCCACATGAGAAGTATGCGGGAACATATTCATGACTCCCGCATCTGTTAATGTATAGCCGTGTACATTAACTAAAACTGAGGCATCGCGTGCTAAAGTTGCTGGATTACACGAGATATATACAATTTTACTTGGCGCAGTATCTGGAGTGATGGCGCTTATTAATTCCGCTGCACCATCACGTGGTGGATCAATCAACCATTTATCTATCTTGTTTGCTACTAAACTTACCGTTTTTGATATTTCTGGTATTGTGGCCATTTTATTCAAGGTGTTTAGCCAGTTACTATCAATTTTAAATAAATTGACTGCTAGATAGTTTGTTTTATTTTCTAAATTATTATGTTTAGCATTTTCTTGTGCACGCTTAACTAGTTGCTCACTACCTTCAATTCCAATCACTGATTTAGCATATTTGGCAATAGGTAAGGTAAAATTACCAATACCACAAAAAAAGTCAGCTATAACTTCGTTGGATTGTGGATTAAGGTGCGATATAGCAAGATTGATCATTTCAGCATTAATGGTTGGATTTACCTGAGTAAACTCTGTAGGTAAATAAGGCATTTCTATATCAAACTGTGGTAGTATATAATCTAATTTAGGCGCATTTAATGGGTAAAATGGGTAGCAAGTATCTGGGCCCTTAGGCTGCAGCCATAATTGGAGCGGATTATTCATTATAGCGTTGTGTTCATCCACAAAACTCTGTAAAATTAATTCATCAGCGCTAGTCAAAGATTCCATTATTCTAAATACCAGGACATTAACCTTATCACCAACTGCTACTTCAATTTGAGGGATTTTATTGTAAATTGATAATTTGCCAATTACAGTTTTTAAGGTTGGGATAAGATTCGATATTGGGTTAGGCAGAATTAGACATTGATTCATATCTGCAACAAAGGAGGATGATTTTTCATGAAAACCAACCAATACTCCACCTTTTTTAGCCACATGACGTACCGATAGACGGGCACGATGCCGATAAGCAAAAGGTTTACCTAGTAAAGGTGGTATTACTGATAGCGGAGTAACTTGTCCTATATATTTGAGATTATCCAGCAGCGCTTTTTGTTTATTATGTATTTGTGATTCAAAATCTAAATGCTGCATTGAGCACCCGCCACATACCCCAAAATTTGGACATTCTGGAGTTATCCGATGCGGACTTGGCGTTATAAGCTCAATTAACCGAGCCTTATCAAAGTTGGGCTTTTTTTTATAGATTTCTATGCGGGCAACTTCATCGGGTAAAGCACCATCAATGAAGACTGTTTTACCTTCAATATGAGTAACACCCTTGCCCTCAAGATCAATAGATTCTATAGTAACGGTATGTATATTATTATTGTTATTACTGTTATTTATATTGGGGATGCTATTTATATGGTTGGCATTAGGATTATTATATTTAATATCATTATTATTCATGCTAAATTATTCAGGTTAAAAAGTTTTCTTAATTTTTTTAAAGAGTAGTAACTGCATATTTTATAAACTATTCTACACCTAGTTTAATTAATCGTTTAATCAATCAATTAGTTGTTACATTATGCGCTTGCTCGTCGGCATGATAACTTGAACGCACTAATGCACCAACTGCAGCATGTTTAAAGCCAATTGAATATGCATATTGTTCCATTTGTTTGAATTCATCTGGGTGCATATACCGTAAAACTGGGGCATGATGTTTAGATGGCTGCAAATATTGTCCCAGTGTCAACATATCAATATCATGAGTTCGCATATCTTGTAAAATTTGGCGTATCTCATCATCAGTTTCACCAAGACCAGCCATAATTCCAGATTTGGTTGGAATATGTGGCGCCATTTGTTTAAATTGTTTTAATAAATTTAATGAATGTTGGTAATCTGAACCGGGACGAATTTGTTTATATAGTCGTGGCGCAGTTTCCAGGTTATGGTTCAATACATCCGGAGGATTATCAGCTAAAATTTGTAAGGCTTTATCTAACCGTCCGCGGAAATCTGGAACTAAAATTTCAATTTTAGTCTGCGGAGTGGTTTGGCGGATTTCCTTAATGCATTCAACAAAATGAGCAGCCCCACCATCACGCAGGTCATCTCGGTCTACACTGGTAATTACTACGTAATTTAAGTTGAGTAATTGTACTGATCGGGCAATTTCTTTGGGTTCTTCCGGATTTAATGG
>JAUPUP010000216.1 GCA_030917485.1 Pseudomonadota bacterium | reverse complement strand
TGCTCCATATGGAGCTAACTTAGGATTGGCAATTGCCAGATGTTTAAATTTATTAGTAAATAAAACTTTGTCATCTCCCTTTATAAATCCAGATTGATGACTCCATAAAACTAATTGTCCACGCGCATAGGTAAACTGAGTACCAGCCAGAGCATAACCATCACTTACAAGCCTGGCTGGCGTCGATTCATCTGCAGCAAGAAAAACATCATATGGCGCACCATTAGCCAACTGTTTAGCTAAAATTTGGGTCGATCCAGTCGAGATAAGTACTGATACACCGCTTTGTTGCTCAAATTTGAGAGCAAGCTGTCTAGCCGGCTGGCTAAAATTACTCGCAACAGCAATATTCAATGTAGCAGCAGCGACAGCAGCGTTAATCACAATAAAAAGCAACAGTAATATGTTTTTTAACACTTTCATTCCCTAGATTTTAACAACTTCCATTTTACCCAGATTATTCAAATAGATTCGAATAATCGTAACCACTGCTAATTCGATACAACTACTCATGCAAATCCACTTGCAGATCAACAGCAATTTCATGATTATCAACTGATAACACCATTAATTTTAATCCACTTTTTTTAATTTCTGGAGTGAGCAACAAGTTTAATTCACTTTCAACTAAACTAAGATTGATTTGCTTTGGCAAAATCGCTCCAATTTTAGCCAGAGGATGTACCACTATGCTTACCAGTAGTGGCAAATATACAAAATCAAATTTTATACTCCCGGTTTTTTTTAGTTGATAAAATTCAGCTTGAGTAATCCTAATTCGGATTGTCGTTTGATCTAAACGAATATTCATTAAGGTACTTTTCCCAGTCTGTAAAATAATTTAAGTTAGTCAAGCAATGCGGATTATAATTTTCTATTTCATTATGATGCTTAAATTTTTGAATAAATTTATATACTGAATAACCAGATAAATGCTGTAACTCATATATCATGTCTATACAAATTTGTTGTACCGCTGCTGAAATATTTATTTTTAACGGTAGTGGATTATCTTTAAAATAAGTTATCTCATAGTTTGATCTAATTAAGCCAGATAAGTCACTATAATTTAGGTACGCCAAATCAACCGGAATAAATATACAGTTTTGTACTTCCGGATGTACCTGCTTCAACCATAAAATGGAGCTAACAATTCCCGCTACAGGACCTAAACGTGAACTAAATAAATCTGGAACTTGCGGATAGCCATGGCAACTTTTTCCGCCACTACTAAATACTAATAATTGCTTATTACAGCTAAATCGGCTCAACATCTCTTCAAGCAAGGTTAACTGTTTGGATAAACGCAGCTCTGCCTTATTCTGCCCCATGCGTGAGGAAGCTCCGCCAGCTAAAATGCAGATTGCTAAATCAGCTATGCCTGACACAAAGCATGACCTTTTACCCACTCGCTTTTACCATCAATATAGTGCTCTTGTTTCCATATCGGAACCTGATGCTTGATTTCTTCAATAAGATACCGGCAGGCAACAAAAGCTTCATCACGGTGCTTAGAACCAACACAAATTAAAACGCTAATCTCACCAACACAAAGGTAGCCAAAACGATGGACAATAATTATATCCAAATTAGGACAAATCTCCATTCTAGCCCTAACACAAGCCTGCTCAAGGGTAATAGATGCCAGCGGAGTAAAAACCTCATATTCAATACCCACTACCTCACGATTTTGATTAAAATCACGTACTTTGCCGATAAAAATATCCTGAGCACCATGCTCAAAATTAACCGTCTGTAATAAATACGCGTTTATGTCTATCGGCTGCCCACAAAATTCAACTATAGTTTGTTGCATTAATCTAATTTCCTTACCGCTAAATGAGCATAGGCCTGATAGCCACCATCTAAAACAAAGGCACGATACCCCAAATTACGTAAATTTTCTACCACAAGCTGGCTTAAGGTATTTTGATTACAATAAATTACCAAATTCTGTGTTGTTTTGTAATACTTCTCGACTTCCATTAAAATTCCAGGCGATACATGGCGCGCTTGTGGCAAATGCCCAATATCCCATTCGTCGCCACTACGTATATCAAGCAAAATATACTCATCCCATAGTCGTAACTCCTCATAACTACAGAAAGGCAGATTTTCCAGTTTGTCTGAATGAAATTTACAATTATGGCGTTTGCTTAATTGAAATTTTTTCTGCTCCATCGCCCACAAATCAAACACCCACAAACAATTAGCATTATGCAAATAACCAAGTAAGTATTGTAATGCCAAGCCTGCTTGATGGCTGCCAACTGTACTTACAGCAGCGCCTAAAACACCATTTGCCTCACAGTTGCGCAACCCATGAGGAGCACTCTCCTGCCAACATTTATAGCACGGAGCATGACGATTATGTAAAGTCAAAAGGGCAGCCTGCCCATCCCATCCCAAAACAGAAGCATAAACCCATGGCTTACGGGTCAAGCTGCAACAATAATTTATAGCTAGTTTAGATGAATATGCATCACTACAATCAAGCACCAAATCATGACAATTAACTAAGCTAAGTCCATTGGCTAAGTTAAATTTTTGAGTAATGGCATTAATTTTAACATGCTGATTTTGCTGAGACAAGCGCAGTTTGGCACTTTCTGCCTTATTTTGCCCAACATCTGCTTCAGTAAACAATATTTGGCGGTTAAGATTGCCTAATTCTACGACATCATCATCAATAAGAGTTAGTTCCCCTACTCCTGCGGCTGTCAGATAAGTCAATGCCGATGCTGCTAAACCGCCACACCCAACAACCAAAACCTTGCTTGCCATGAGTTTATCCTGACCTATTTTACCAATCTCGGGTAAAATTTGCTGCGCTAGATAGCGCGCCAGATATCCCTGTTCTAAACAGCTTTGTCCTAAATATGGCTTATCCACCGCACACCGGAGGCAATAAATGGAGCGTGGTATCGCTCACAATTAGTTGTTCATCAGAAAAAACCTGCTGCTCAGTGGCAAATACAGTAGTACTCAAAATATCGTATACGGAGGCATATTTTTCTTGAGCTTCAATTGACTGCATAAGTTTCTTGCGAATTCCAGCGATACTGGTCAGCGGATCAATTTCAAGCATATAACCACTTAATATACGTGTGGCACCAAAACCATGAAAATAAATTTGCATATACTCTTTGTCTTTCAATTTTGGATTTTGTCATATTTTGTAATCTACTCCTCATGTACTTATTTGTACATGTCGTCGTATCTTACGCAATATTTCGCATCCAAAATCGAAATACTGCGAGTATAGAAGTATATTTTAAACATAATAAACTTAGGACGTGTCCCTAACATATAGCGCTTGTACTTGAAAATTTAAAAGCAGAGAATTTATTACAATCTCGCATATAATGGAACAGCCATAATTATATCTCCATCCACCATTTCATGTTGATTTTCGCCTATTATCGCCCAAATATTAACTAAAGTAAGGGCTTTTATTTTAAATGATTCCTGATCTTTACTGATGGCAGCAAAAGCCTGTCCATTATCAATAAACATTTCTGCTTTCAGAAAATGTAGGAGTTGATTGTTTTTTTTAAATTTTGTACATAACTTTAATTTTATAGGAATTTCTCTGGCTTTACCCCACATAGCATAAAACAAAGGGATTACAAAAAAACGCCAACCGATCATACTCGAAACCGGGTTTCCCGGTAACCCAAAGAAAAAACGCCCATCCGGCAAGCGCGCAAATAATATGGGTTTACCAGGTCTGATAGCCACCCCATGAAATATAATCTCTGCCCCAAGCTGACGCAAGGTCTCTGGAATAAAATCCCACCGCCCCTTAGACACTGCACCAGTAGTAATTAAAATTTGTTCTGAACTATTCTCAACAAAATTTATCAGCGCTTGACTTTCATCATTTAAAATTCCAGCATAACGAGCAGAAAAACATTGCGCAGCAGCTAAATTAACTAAAAGTGGTGAGTTAGCGTTATAGATTTCACCATAGTGTAGCGGTGCAGCATAGTTATCACTAATTTCATTACCGCTACTGGCTATAGCAATGGTCAACTGTTTATATACTTGAACAGTTGCAATACCTAAAGCAGATAATAACATAATTTCACTTGCGCCTATTTGTTGCCCAGCACGCAATACAATAGTTCCTGCAGCAACATCTTCACCGCTAAACCGAATATTGGCAAATCTAGTTGCAGGTGCAGTTAGTTTGATACAGCGCTTGCCATTTTCAATAAGCTCCTCAACTAATTCAACAGGAATAACCGCATCATAAGCTAATGGTACCGCAGCGCCAGTCATTATTTCACTGCATTGCATATATCCACCTGCAGTTTTTTGCGGTATAACTTCGGCAGCTATCGTATCAATAATCGTGAATATTAGCGGGTTATCCCGGCTTGCATTTAAAGTTTCATTATATCTTAAAGCAAAGCCGTCCATTGCTGAATTATTAAAGCTCGGCAAGTCCCGCGGACTATATACATCACAACAACTAATACGCTCTAGGCTGCTTTGAGTATTAATAGTTTCAGTTACCGCCAACACTCCATTTTGCTCTAATAACTCTAAAGACTGGGCATAGCTAATCATGGTTACCGCCTTGTACCATTTTAATTAAGTGGGGTAGAATTTGCACTAAACACTCAACCCCTTCACGCACAGCATTGCTGCTGCCAGGCAGGGCAATAATCAGGATATTGTCGACTACACAGGCCAAGGAGCGACTGCACCAGCTAAAGCTAGTAAACTTGCTGCCATAAATGCGTAATAACTCACCGATACCAGGTATTTCACGTCCGCCAAGCGCCAAAATTGCTTCGGGTACTATATCACGCTCCGCAATTCCAGTACCGCCTGTAGTAATAATTAGGTTAAGCATTGCACTCATTGGATTACTTGTACCCATTGGATTATTTAGACTCATTCGATTATTTAGTAATTCACTGATTTTATATTTTAATGCTTGAGCATCATCAGCTAATAAATAGTATCCTAAACTAGTTGCTCCACATTCACTCAATAATTGCTGTAGCAGTTCACCAGATTTATCGGCATAAACACCTGTAACTGCCCTATCACTAAGGGTAATTGTAGCAAAGTTAATTGCTGATAAATTTATTGGTTTAGGGATATATTGATCTATCCAACTGGGTAACACATTTATCTGAGGATTAAACCAAGTACCGCTCTTGCCACCAATTTTGACTAATAAACGAATATCGCTAATAGTAAGGCTTGGTTCAGAAATTTTACTTAAATCATAAATAGTTAACAGCCCTGTGGTAACTCCAGCCAAAGCTTCCATCTCAACCCCTGTTTTAGCGCTGGTAGTGGCAATACAATAAACTTGTACCGCAAAATCAGATTCTACAAGTTCATTAATAAATTCAACTTTATCTAAGCCTATGGGGTGACATAAAGGAATTAGATTACTAGTTTGCTTTGCTCCCATTATTGCAGCTATTTCCGCTAAACGTAATGGGTCGCCCTTAATCATTTGGTTGTTGCGAATCAAATTAAACACTGGTTCACCAACATAAATTTTGCCACTAGCTATGGCAATTCGTTTATTCGTCAGTTTATCACTCACATCTATCATTTTATAATAACTCATCAACCACCTACGTTGGAAAGATTTTGAATATTGCCAGTTTTAAAACTGGCAAGCTGGTGTGCTTTTGGTTTTTCGCTTAATGCCACAAGTATTGCTTGTTGTAGTTCAGGCTTTTGCTGTTTAGATTGAAGTAAATTACGTAATGGATAATTGCCATCTCCAAACAAACACAACCGCAACGCACCAGTATGAGTAAAGCGTAAGCGATTACAAGTGCTGCAAAAATCTTTTCTATACGGAGCAATAATACCTACCTTACCTATATAATCGGTATGACTGAATTCTATTGCTGGACCAGCGCCATCTTCCCGTGCAATTTGCTGCCATCCTCGTTGTAACAATTCATTATGCAAAATTGCTGCGTCAATATAGTTAGCTTTAAAATAAGCTCCATTATCACTGGTTTGCATTAATTCAATAAAGCGCACACTTATTGGCTGATTACGTATATACTCCAAAAACATATCCAATTCAGTTAAACTATGTGGCAACAAAACCGCATTAATTTTAATTTTACACACGCCAATTGAGCGCGCAGTTTTAATTGAATCCATAATATAGTCAAGCTTATCCACCTGAGTAATATTTTTAAATTGTTCACCATCCATGCTGTCAACACTCACATTTAGATTAGTAAGCCCTGCGTTAAAATACTCGTTAATCTTGTCTCCTAATTTAAACCCGTTGGTGGTTATCCCCAATTCACGAATTTGTGGGTATCCACGAATGATTTGCATAATTTCACTTAAGTCTCGACGTAAGGTCGGCTCACCACCAGTGAGACGGATTTTCCATACCCCCATGTCAACCAAAGCTGCAACTAAATTATCAATCTCAGCCACAAATAACGAATCATCAGCACAAGTTCTCTGATAGCCATTAGGCAGGCAATACTGGCATTTAAAATTACAGCGCTCAGTTACAGAGATGCGTATATACTGGAACTGGCGAGAAAAACTATCTTGTAACAAATTAAGCAATCACCTGATAATATATATTTTGAGGATGGTTGGCATCCGCAAAAAAATACCAGCGTTCAGCTACCAAGCCCACATATTGCACCACTAAAGCAAGCAGCATAATTATGAATGAGGTATTATTTAATTGAGTAATTAATATTAATAGCGGTAAGCCAAATCCCATGGTTAAAAAAATCCATTTAATTGAGCGAATAAACAACACGGTTTTGCCATGACTAAATAGGTGTCGATTGTAACTCGGCGCCATCGCCCCTGATGATGTTTGAGTAATTTTAGGGTTTTTAATACCCAAAGCTGACTGCACTGTTGATTTAGGACGGAGTTTTTTATTACGCCTTAAAGATAACAAGCGAAAAATTAAAGCAAGAAAGGTTAAGCCAAACGCTATGGCTGCCAGATTAATACAAAATTGCCGGTTTGTTGCCACAGCTTTGGCTGCAGCTAAAGTTGCCGCCAAAGTAAAGCCAGACGCACATCCCATCAATATAAAATTAATCATAGTCAACGGACTATGCCATTGCTGTAAAAACCTGAGGCAGGCATAAATCATGCTGGTACAGATAAATAACAGCAACATGCTTAACAAGCCCAAAAAACCAAGCAATAATGACAGTGTATAAGCTAAGCCGCCAAAGCTCACCGTTATGTTATAGTGCGGCATCAATTCCAACAGGGTATAAATAAAGACTATAGCCATAAATATTGGTAGCGCAATTACTTCGCGGGATAACCATGAAGTGCGCCATTTGGCAGCAGCACGCCAGGCACGCTCCGGATGACCTAAGTGAAAGAACGAAGCAATTAATCCACCAACTAGCAGGAACAATACAATTACTCCACCTACTATAAAAAATAGCGGATTTTGGCTAATCCCTTGAATTTGCTCTTGCAACTGCTCAACAATTAGAGCTAAGAACAATCCTTGCCCCATGCCAATTAAAGTGGTTAAAAAAATTACCGAGTATGGTGGATTCATAATTGTTCCTCAGCAGCTTGATTTTGTTCAGCAAAGCGTTTATTATCCCGGGGTAGATAGTGGTTAGATGGATTAGTTTCCCATTCTGGCATCAATTGATACCCACCACGATTTTCAATTGCCTTAGCTGCATCTGATTCCGGGTCATGAATATCGCCAAAGATACGCGCATTGGTCGGGCAAGCTAACACACATGCCGGTTTACGATCTCGTTCCTCAAGCGTTTCATCATCAATTCTATCCACGCATAACGTACACTTAGTCATTACTTTTTTATACTCATCGAGCTCACGCACCCCCCATGGACATGCCCAGCTACAGTAGTTGCATCCGATACATTTATCATAATCAACCAACACAATACCATCTTCAGCACGCTTATAGCTTGCTCCAGTTGGACATACCGGTACACATGGCGGGTTTTCACAATGTAAACATGATTTAGGAAAATGAACCACTTCTGTATCTGGGTACTCACCAACCTCAAAAGTTTGTACCCGATTGAAAAACGTACCCACCGGATCCGCATCATACGGGTTATGATCAGCCAAAGGACCTGCAGTACCCGATGTATTCCATTGTTTGCAGCTAGTTACACAAGCTTGGCATCCAACACAGACATTTAAATCAATCACCAGCGCCAATTGTTTTGTTTTTGAATTAGTTTCAACGGTCATTAGTATCTCCCTTACCTGCAAAATAGGTTAACCATTTAGGTCGTGATTTTTTCATTCCCGGATAATCCTGCGCTGGAATAAATTGCGGAGAAGTTATTTGCTCTTCGTCTGCACCAGCTTTATAAATACGTACCCTTACATCATACCAACCAGCTTGCCCGGTTACGGGATCCGAGTTAGATAAGCGCTCAAGGTTACCCTGCACTGATACTTGCTCTGGTAATTCTTCGGCAATCAGGTGATTAAGTAAAAATCCTTTTTGTGATTCGTTACTATCTTTGCTCAAACTCCAAGCACCCTTAGCCTTACCAATAGCATTCCATGTCCATACTGTACCAGGCTCTACTGCCTGACTAAGTTTGCACATGCAGCGCACCTTACCATGCATAGATTCCACCCAAATCCAATCACCGTCTGCTATCCCCTGTTTAGATGCAGTTTGTTGATTAATATACAAAAAGTTATGGGCATGAATTTGTCGCAACCAGGCATTTTGTGAATCCCATGAGTGATACATCGCCATTGGGCGCTGGGTCACTGCATTTAGAGGATATTTAATTAAGTCTGTATAAGCCTCCTCTAATGGACGGTAGAAAAAAGGTAAGGGGTCAAAATAAGTTTTAATTCGTTCACGCAAATGATCCGGCGGCTGCCGCCCTGTGCGTTTCCCTTGCGCTGCAAGACGAAAATGCTGTAATTGTTCTGAATAGATTGACAACATTATTGGTTCTACTTTAGGCAAAAATCCAACCTCAACAGCCCATTCCTGATAATTGCGATTAAAATTACGCAAATAATGATGCTCTTCTGGCATTGCATAATGATGAAAACAGTTATTATTAGCATACATATCCCATTGATTGGGGTTAGGTTCGCCTTTAATGCTTTTTTTACCATCAGCTCCACGCCAACCAGATAAAAACCCTATTCCAGAACCAGGTTCGGTTTCATAATTAATCACAAAATCTGGATAATCTTTAAATTTACGACTACCATCAGCATTGATGAATTTAGGCAAATTAAGCCGCCCAGCCAACTCTACTATAACCTCTTGAAATGGCTTACACTGACCTTTAGGCGGTAAAATTGGAACACGAACCGAATCCATAGGTCCGTCATACTCAGAAATGGGACGATCCAAAATTGACATTACATCATGCCGTTCAAGATAGGTGGTATCGGGTAAAACCAAATCGGCAAACTGTACCATTTCAGAAGAAAAAGCATCACATACAACGATAAAAGGAATTTTATATTCTCCATCTGGATGTTGATCTTGGAGCATATTACGAATCTCACCGGTATTCATGCTCGAATTCCAAGCTAGGTTAGACATAAATATCAGCAGAGTATCTAAATGATAAGGATCTCCACGCCAAGCATTGGTAATCACATTATGCAACAAACCATGCACTGACAATGGATATTCCCATGAAAATCCCTTATCCAAGCGTAGCGGATTACCAGAATCATCAACAAATAATTCTTCCGGACTCGTAGGCCAGCCCAGCGGTGAACCATTCAAAGGAGTATTGGGCTGAAAATCAGCAGTGCTTTTTGGGGGTTTGGGTAAATAGTCAATGCTTTTAGGATAGGGAGCTTTATGCCGAAATCCGCCGGGTGCATCAATAGTTCCCAGTAGTATCATCAAAATAGATAATGCGCGTATAGTTTGAAAACCATTAGAGTGTGCTGCAGTGCCGCGCATAGAATGAAAGGCTATCGGAGTACCCTTAACGCTTTTATGCTGAATGCCCCATACATCAGTCCAAGTAATAGGCAGTTCAATTTGCCCATTTTTGACTATATTTGCCATTTCGGCAGCTAAACTCTCAATTTTAGTAGCTGAAATACCCGTAATTGCCGCAGCCCACTCTGGCGTTGATTGCGCTACACGCTCAACCAACAACTGAAATGCCGGCTTTACTTTTATGCCATCACTAGTACAAAATTCTCCAGTTAAAGCAGGTTTATTAGTTTGAGTATGATTTAATACCGCACAGTTTTGGTCACTATCCCACCACAAACGATCTGCACCGTCGCGCTTGCCAGATTGGTGTACAAATAAACCCTCCCAATCACTAGCGCTATCTATATTTACTAGCTCAGCCGCATTAGTATAACGAGTAATATACTCATAATCAAAACCGTCAATTTTAATAAGTTGATGAATTAATGCCATTAATAAAGCGCCGTCAGTACCAGGTTTTACGGCAACCCATTCATCAGCAATAGCTGAATACCCGGTGCGAATCGGGTTTACCGAAATAAACCGCCCTCCGTGACGTTTAAATTTAGATAGTTCTTTTTTTAACGGGTTAGAATGATGGTCTTCTGCAGTACCAATCATTATTAATAATTTTGCTTGTTCTAAATCTGGACCGCCAAACTCCCAAAATGAGCCGCCAACACTATAAATCATACCGGCCGCCATATTTACCGAACAAAATCCGCCATGAGCAGCATAGTTTGGAGTGCCAAACTGCTGAGCAAATAAACCTGTCAATGCCTGCATCTGGTCACGTCCGGTAAATAAGCCAAATTTTTTCGGATCTGTGGCGCGTATTTTACTCAGGCGTTGTTCCAAAATGGTAAAAGTTTCTTCCCAGCTTATTGGTTCAAAATCACCATCTCCACGCTTAGTGCCATGCTTACGGCGCATTGGCTGAGTAAGTCGCGCGGGTGAATATTGTTTCATAATCCCCGACGAACCCTTAGCACATAAAATCCCCTGATTTAAGGGATGATCGGGATTACCCTGAATAAAACGGATTTCATCGTTCTTTAAAGTAACTTTAATCCCACACCGACATGCGCACATATAACAAGTTGTGGTTTTTACTTCAATTTTATCGGTTATCGTATTAGTTTGCGTATCCATAATTTTCCCTGTTATAGTTTCCAGTTACGGTATTTATGGTAAAATTCAACGTAATATTTGCCCGCTATCCCAATCAATAATAACCGAAGGACGTACCGCACCTCCTGTAGTACCAGTTACTAACATAATGCCCTCACTATCGCTGCAATTATTGATTCTAATTCTGTGCATAACCTCATTAGAGTATTTGGCGGGCATACATCCACTATAGTTTGCCGAAGTGGATACTAAAGGCATTTGTAAAAAATTGCATAATTGTATGACAGGCTGATAGGCGGATAGTCTAACCGCTATTTTGTTATGCTGTCCAATTAAATTATTTGGCACTCCCTTAGGCGATACAGGTAAAATTAGTGTGTATGGACCAGGCCAATACTTAGAATATTCATCTATGGGAGGTAATTTAGCTACTAAACGAGTTAACTGTGAAACATCACCAGCAATAACAATTAAGCCTTTATTTTTATTGCGCCCCTTTAGGCGAATAATCTTATCAATTGCTCTACGGTTAAATGGATCACAACCCAAACCAAAACAATATTCGGTTGGATATGCAATTATACCACCTCGTTTAATATGTGCGCTGATTTTTTTGAGCTCTGTTGCTGTATAAATCACCATTTATTTTAACCTCAAGAAGACAAAGAATACATTTTTTTTAATGTGGCAACCAGTATAACACAATCTTGCCAAAACGTCCTCGTTTGTACATATTTGACCGCAAACTCTAATTTTTTCGGCATTATTATGTTTATATATTCTGCCTCTGGGTCGGATGATTTAGCTAAAATTTCACTTTCATTGATCATACTAAGCGATGCCCAGTCAGTGATTCCAGGACGTACCGATAAAACTATTTGACGAATACTATCTGGATAAATGGCTACATATTTGGGTACTTCTGGACGAGGTCCAACTAAAGACATTTCACCTAAAAATACGTTGACTAACTGTGGCAATTCATCAATTTTGAATTTTCTGAGTACATGTCCAATAGAGGTTATTCGATAATCTTTGCCAATGGTAATTTGCGCGCCAGATGCTTCTATCATAGTCCTGAATTTGATAATTTTAAATATAACCCCATTTTTACCAACTCTATTTTGACAAAAAAACACTGAACCAGTTGAGGTAAGTTTAATTAAAATAGCAACTATAATAAATAGCGGAATTAATATAATCAATCCTAAACAGGATAAAACCACATCAAACATCCGCTTTACAAACATTATACTCTTCGGCTTTCAATCTCAGACTTTATCATGATTATAATTTACGTTAAAATGTTTCGGATTGTCTCAATTACCCTACTTTGATCATCATCCGTCATCTTAGTATATAACGGCAAACTTACCGCACCAGAATAATAATGCATCGCATTCGGAAAATCACCAGACTGCAGGTTATATTGCTCTTTCCAGTATGGCTGTATATGTAGTGGAATAAAATGTACACTAGTACCAATTCCGGCCTTACTCATGCGCAATATAAACTCATCCCGAGCAACTCCGGATTCTACCAAAATATTTATAACAAATAAATGCCATGAATGAACATCAGTAACAGGATTTTTTACATTTGGAGGCAACCTTAAAGGTAAATCCCCTAGTTCTTCTATATAGCGCTTTGCCATAGAACTGCGTTTTTTATGAAATAAATCTACCTTAGCTAATTGACTAATCCCTAAACTACTAGCCATATCAGATAAATTATATTTATAACCAGGCGCTACAACTTCATAATACCAAGAAGGGCTAGTTGAAACATAGCGATCAAATGCATCCCGGCTAATTCCATGCAAGCGCATAATTTTGCAGCGCTTGGCAATTTCTGGGTTTTTTGTTACAACCATACCACCTTCACCAGTAGTTATGGTTTTAGTAGCGTAAAAGCTATATACTATTGCATCGCTATCATGCTGCCCAATTAAAACATTATTTATTTTCGATGGCAGTGTATGCGCAGCATCTTCAATTACCCGCAAATTATATTGTTTAGCAATGGCTAAAATCTTATCCATATCACAGGGTAATCCACCGAAATGAACTATTATAATCGCACGAGTTTTGCTGGTTATTTTAGATTCAATCTGATTAATATCAATATTTAGATTATTTGGATCACAATCGGTGAACACCGGATGGGCACCTAAATAACATACCACCTCAGCGGTTGCAGTAAAAGTTAAAGTTGGAACAATCACCTCATCACCTGGCTTAACCCCACAAGCCTCAAGCGCTAAATGTAATCCAGAAGTTGCAGAATTAACCGCGATTGCTTCAACATTGCCCCCTAAATATGCCGCAAATTTTTCTTCAAACTCTTTAGTTTTAGGTCCAGTGGTAATCCAGCCAGAACGCATACTGCCGATAACCGCAGCAATATCATCTTCATCAATATCCGGAACGGCAAAAGGTAGAAACTTCTTTGACACTAACTCTTGTTGTATCACTGATTGTATCATTTATATACTTCCACTGCAGCACCAGTTGAACTAATTTCAACTCGAAAGTCGCTAGTTTCTTTAAAATCAGAAGTACAAGTTATATTTTGTTTTTGACTACCATAAATTTGTATACTATTCCATGGAACTTCACCACTCAAATCAAACTTATTTGCATCATAAAAATGACAACGGTAATAAACCGACTGTGGCGTGTCATTTGAGGTATTAGTAATTGTTGCTTGAGCGATAAATACTCCGTTTACCCGTTTGGTGCGTAAATCAGTAACTTCAATATCTCTAACTTTACCTACTACCTCGGTTTTACTTTTTATTGTATTACTATTGGCACAACCAAATAAAGTTACTAATATTCCAACTGAGATAATAATTTTCTTTAGCATTGGCGCTCCTCTTTTATGTTATTTAACACTTATCAATCTATAATCTGATTAATTCATAATTTATTTATTTTGCTCAGGACTAAAGTATACACTGTTGCCAATAATCCGTAAAGATAAAACTGCATAACTTTTAGTTAAATTAACCCGAATTTGTTTAAAAGCACCGCCTACATTTACACTGATATTGTGCTTTCCCCGTGTCATTTTAATTCGAGTAACATAAATCTGTCGTGGCAAGGTTACCCACGTTCGCTCATCAGCAGTACCTAAAAACTTAGTGCCAATAGTTGTAATTAAACTAGCAATACCGCCGCCTTCACTACATACAGATTGTTGTAGAGCTAAATCTTTAGCTGCTCTAAGAGTGTTTCTCAAGTATATATTAGGTAGATTATCATGCAAATAACGACTTGCCATTAAATCAAAATTAGTAAATAGCATAGGCTGTAAAGATTGCCCATCTACTCCAATATCAGCAGCAGAATGGTTTTGAGCATCAAATACTAACTGAGGAAAAGAAATTGTAATTAGCTTGCTGCATTTATTTTGCCCGCTAGTAGTAAAGAAAGGAACAGAAAAAGAGACTGATTTTAACTGTGGTGCATGTCCCACTTCTTCTATTATTAACAAATCCGTCATGTTGTTATTATTTGCGGCGGATGCTTTATCTACGTTATCAATGCTTTGTTTAATTAATTTATTACCTGGATTAAGCTCCAAAGCTTTTACATAACCAGGTCGGGCTAAGCTTGGCTCTTGTAATGCCTCAAATATAAAGCCCGCTAAATAATGACTAAATGAATTTTGATAACTATTTTTTAACGCTAACACCTGCGGTGAATTGAGCGCTTCAAAATCGTATTCGCCCTTATTTATACTTTCAACCTGCTCAAAAGTGGCAAAAGAAGTGTTTTTTTTAGGATTGCTATTTTCTACATCAGACTGGGTTTTAGCATACACTGCTTCTCTATAGTCATGTATGATATCCTCAATATTATACATTCGAGTAATTTCTATTCGAGCCGAATCAATATCACCCAAAGCCATATAGTTTAATGCTTTATAGGTTGGCAGCATAACTTTTTCATAGTCTTTGGCAGCATAGTCTATTACTTTATCATTGACTAAACTTGCTTCAAGCGTATCAGCAGCTAACCCTAAATTTCCATTATGAAAGCTCGCTGCCCATTGATCAATATATTGTTGTGCAAAACTAAAATCACTATTACTTTGTGTATATTTATCCGATAAACGCAGAACAGTGCCATGCTCTAAGTAATACAATAAATCATTCTTACCACTAATTTTATTTTCGGCTTGAGTAGAATTGCCATTAGATAAGGCCAAAAGAGATGGCGACATATTAGAGGTATAAGAGCCTAATGGATTATTAGCACATGCTGCTAACAACAAGATTAAACTAATAGCCCAACAATTAAGTATATTCTTCATCTTAACCTATACGAGATGATTATTTACCTACTCACCGCTATAAATTCACAACAACCATTATGCTCTTGCAGTAACCTCTGAGTAATAACTGAAAGCCTCAACAATCGTTGTACCTAGTTCGGTGAGTATGGAGTAAAGAATTCTTTTTAATAATACTTTTAAATAGGCACAGCAGAATTCATTGCTTTACCAATATCAATGGCTTGTTTATTTCCACTATTAATACAATAAGTTGCCAAACTACAGCGCAACTCATTTATACTTTGTTTACGACTTTCACAATTCGCTATAATTGCTAAATCAGTAGATGACTCAGCATCTTTTTTGGCGCTACTAATAATTTCGTCAACTGTTTTTAATACATTAAAAGTGCATTTAATATTATCCAGATCCACCTCTGTTGACCGAGTACAATAATTAACTAAGCCCTCTAACTCAGGCTCGCATTTTTGCAAAAGTTGACTAACTGATTCTTCAACGGCGTTAACATCAATTTTGCCCTTTTCCCTAGCGCACTCTAACACTTTAAATACATTTAAAACACATTGCCAATTTCCATTTACTTTGGTTTGACTACAATTAGTTGCAAAAGCATTAATAATTGTTGCACAACTTTGTGGAGATAATATATCTATATATTTTTGCATAATTTCAACAATACGCTCATGATGCACAATACGTGACACAGGAGCAGAATATTGATATATTGAGCTATTATCAATTTCACTGCACTTTATAAGAAAATCCGTTATAGCTTGCTCTCCAAGTTCTTCTCCAAAAATTTCTGCAATCTTTGCTGCAGACGTATAATCTTTGTCGGCCATAAACTGATTAAATGAATTTCTTATACATTTATCTTCTGTACTGTTTTTTAGTTCTCTCTGAAATCTTGTTAATACATTTATGCGTTCTTCTTTAGTTGCACCTTGCAAAAATCCTGCGACACGTAAATTTATCTCATCTGGTGAAAATTTATCTCTAAGCACATCCAATAATTCGGGAATATAATCATGGTTAATCTGACTAGGTTTTAACATCAAACAGTCCTGATAAAACTCAACAATAGATTCTTTATCTTGTGGCATTAACTTTAATAAAGTTGCAGCATCAGCTTTAAAATTTGCAATAGCCTGATTACGTCTTCTTTCAGAGTTGCACAGTCCTTTTTCTGATATGAGCTTACCCACTATAGATGATTTATATCTATTATTTAAATATTGATGCATGATATCTAGATTTCTTCCGCTCTGCTCATGTGTCAAGTTCGGCATGATATGTAAATTACTCAAATCCTGGTCAGTTAAATCTAATTCTAACTTAGTTACCAGACCTGTAACTGTATGTAAATGATACAGCGTACCTTGATATAATATTATATCAGCACCCAAAAAATCATCTTTGTCTGGCATTTTATATGCTTCAGTAGGTTTATATGTTTTATGTGGAATGGCTTCATAAATTTTACAGAAAGTTTGTTTTAACTTAAGTAATGCAGTAACAGAATAAATAGGAGAATCAGGATAAACAAGCATTGCCTTATGAAGTGTTATAAGTTCTTTACGGAACTTGTCCTGACGCTTGTTATCTCCCCAATTTGTTTTTGTTCCAATAAGATTATAGCGCGCAAGCTCACCATGATATTCTTGCCTTAATTTACCTTTTAGATCTTGATTGGTAACCCCCCTATCAAAATAAACAGAATCATTTCTCTCTACCCCAGCTTTAACCGCAGCTTTTACTAGCAACAAACGAGAACCAATTTCTTCGTATTTATCAGCCCAATAAGAATTTCCACGCATTGACGAAAGTATCGAATTACTAAGCTTAAATAATTCTTTAAATTCCTTACCTATATCAGACCCACTATTTTTGAGATTATTTATAGCATTAACAAATTCTTCCCGAGCAGCAGAATTTTTGCTGCTATTTTGATATCTAGATAAGGCTGCCTTGAACTCATCCTTATCCGACTTATTCTTACCAAACTTAAATTGATTATAATTAGCCACACCTCTACCATACACCACACTACTACCAAACATTAAATTACATCCTATGAAAAATTAAACAGGATGAATTATACCTAACATTATATATAAAACAGGTGGTTTTATGGGTAGTCCACAAATTCACGATATAAAATAACATATTCCTATAGCAAGTTGTTAATAAAATTTTTAAAATTATAGTAATTTTGCCCATTTTTATATTATCTTAATTATAGACCTGAACATCTGTAACTATATCAGACTCTGGTGTAGTATGATTCAATAACATAAAATTAAATTGGGACTCCATTTCATCAACTACACTAGAAGCTAAATCTTTAGATGCCATTGATACAAGTTTACCAATATTATGATGCCATTTTTGTGCTTTATTTGAAGATGAAACTATTTTTACATCGTGAGCGCTCCCAGTTGCTGAAAATGATGCCATGATTGCCTTATCTTTAGTGCGCACCAATTTAAAATCTGCCTCTACCTCAACTGTATACTGCTTAGTTAGATTATTAGTACCCTTAATTGGATAACTATCTTCATTTTCACCGATATAATTAATAACTCCAACTAAATAATATTCAGTATTTAGATTGGATTTTTGAGTTGCCAATAATGCTTGGTTTGAATCATCCAAAAAACTACTTTCAGGAATATCGTGTTCATCATCAACACTTAAAGTACTCACAATAGTTTTATCACTGCCATAAGCTATATTATTAGCAGCAACTTTTACATTAATTACCTTAAATTGCTTAGTTTTAATCAATGCACCACGAATGTCAGCAGTAAATTTAGATACAGTTTTAGCTACATCTTTAATAACTTCTGGATTACTTGTACCAAAATCCTCATCCGCTTGTTCGCCTACCGTTAAGTTAGGTACTGCAATAGTGGGAGCATCATTAATCTTGTTTGTATCGACTATTTTAGATGCATTTATTGTTGTGCTTGTTGTAGTAGATTCGACAGACGCCGCAATAGCGTACACTGCATAAAATGCAGCTAAACATGCTAATAATAACCTCATAACACCTCCACAATTTTAATTATAAGTTACTTATTTACTCATTCACTTATTTAACCTGAGTTTTTCTTATTTGTTTTTCATTCGACCACAACTCAACACCCTCATCAACCTTAATTAAAGATAAATTAAATTGATAAAATACGTCTTTCATATCAGCATTAGTTTTACTAATATTACTTACAAAACCATCTAATCTACATTCTGCAGCTTTCATATTGCCAATTTTTTGTGGATTTTTATATAAACCACTATCATTTTGACGTGAAAGTTCATCAGTCTGATTTTGCATTTGAGATTGTGATAATACATATTTAGCGGTTACTAAATTTGATTTCATTAATCTAGTTTTAATACTTTGGGTCAAATTTTCAGTGTCAATATACTGATCAGTTTTATTCTTAACTGGAGATACCGTGTAAGTCTTGCATTGGTTTAATGCGCCAGTCTTAATTAAATCATCCGCCATGCTTTGCGCTACCGTATTTAAATCAGTAGACCCAAAATCAGTATTAACTGTTTCCACCGCATTCGCATCACCATAACTAACCTTGCCACTGCCTACCACCGGCGCATTTACCATTGAACAGCCCAGCACACTGCCCAAGCATCCGACAATTAACAATCTTTTAGTTATTTTACTTTCTATTATTTTATTTTTCACCATCTCACCTTTAAGAAACAAACTACAATTAATTTACGTCCTGAGTATTTCTTAACAACTCAAATCCGCCTCTATCATTTCGTTTAACTAAGCCAATACTTTCTAGATGCGCCATAATTCGAGCCGCGCGATTATAACCTATACCAAATCTAGTTTGCAATGAGCTAATTGAACAGCGTTTGCTGTCATAAATAAATTTTACTGCCTCATCAAAGATAGGATCTTTTTCTGTATCAGAATTACCTGATTCATCTTCAAACCCAGGTAATTCTGCACCCTCAATACTTCCAGTTAATACCTCATCTATATAATCTGGTTTACCAGTACTCTTTAAAAATTCAACAACTTTATTTAATTCATCGTCATTAACAAATGCGCCATGTAAACGCTGGGTAATTCCAGAACCTGGCTGCAAAAATAGCATATCCCCCTGCCCAAGCAGGGTCTCAGCGCCCATTTGATCCAAAATAGTACGCGAATCAATTTTACTTGACACCTGAAAGGAAATACGCGCCGGAATATTAGCCTTAATTAACCCAGTTATAACATCAACTGAGGGACGTTGAGTAGCCACAATCAAGTGAATGCCAACTGCACGCGCCTTCTGGGCAATTCTAGCAATATACTGCTCAATTTTTTTGCCGGTAACCATCATCAAATCAGCTAATTCATCAATAATTACTACAATATAAGGGAATTTATCCATTCTTTCTTCATCATCTACGCTAAATGGATTCATTAATGGTTCATCACCATCCTGAGCATCAATAATTTTTTGATTAAGCGAAGCAATATTTTTACATCCAAGTTTTGCCATTACTCTATAGCGCCGTTCCATCTCGCCTACCGTCCATTTTAGAGCATTAGCAGCTTGAGTCATATCCGTTACTACCGGAGCTAATAAATGCGGAATATCCTGATAAAATGAAAGCTCTACCATTTTAGGGTCAATCATAATAAATTTTACTTCATCCGCTCTAGCCGCAAATAATATAGATAATATCATAACATTAACTGCTACCGACTTACCAGAACCAGTAGTACCAGCAACAAGTAAATGTGGCATTTTGGCTAAATCAGTAGACACAACATTTCCCGAAATGTCTTTACCTAAAGCCAACATTAACTTGCTGGCATTGTTACGCTTGTATATAGGTGAATCAAAAATTTCTTTTAAATAAATAGTTTTACGTTTAAAATTAGGTACCTCAATACCCATAGAGTTTTTACCAGGGATAGTCTCTACTATCCGCACATTTGTTAAGGCTAAGCCGCGGGCAATCTCTTTACTCAACCCAACTATTTTTTCACCACGCACTCCACGCGAGGGCAATAATTCATAGCGCGTAATTACGGGTCCGCTTTCAGCATTGACAATTTTAGCTTCAACACCAAATTCAGCTAATTTATTTTCTATAGACATTGATACAAACTCAAGGGTTTCTTCCGAAATGGTATCGGTTTGCAGCAACGGCTCATTTAGCAATGAAGTACTTGGCAATCCATCTGCAGTCATAATTTTTTGCTTGATTCGTTTAAATTTAACCGGTTTCTCAATACCTAATTCAAGCTCTTCATCTTCTTGTTCATTTTTACTACTGTTATTGTCTTCATCTTCCTGAGCATGGTCTGGTAGTGGCGACAAAATATCTCGTTTAAACCTTGAGTTTTTATTACTAATAAACGCCGGAGTCAATTTGTTTCTTAACCCTAATTCATTACCATCTAACATACTGCTATAATCATGATCTTGAATAATATCACCAGCATTAACCTGACTGTTATTTATTACTGGTTCTGATTTTATAACAGATTCCTGACTGCCACCAAATAAACGTTTAACTCCTGTATACATAAATTCAAAAATTATTCCAATTTTTTCAGCAATAGTTAATATGGATAAGCTAAATGCAAAAGAAAATGAGGTTATAATCACCAGCAAAGTAAAAATAGTGGTTGGCAGCTCACCAAAATTACTGGCTAGATAGACATATAATAAGCGCCCAATCATACCACCATTACCATTATGCAAAGAATTTGCAGTTATATAATAATATAAACTCAAATACTCAAAAATCGAAGAGCTGAGCAATAAAAATATAAAACTAATCACCTGAAAAATACTATACCAGTTACCAGTGTTTATATTGTCGCGGATTATTTTACGATAGCCCAAATAGAAAATCCCAACAGTTACCCACCAGCCAGATCTGCCAAATACGGATAAAATAATATCTGCAATATATGAGCCTAAAATACCAAATTTATTATGTAATATAGTAGAATCAGAACTTGTGAACCAGCAGGCGTCATCACCAGAATAGGTTAGCAGCATCCCCCCTAAAACTATTGCCACAGCAAATAACAATACTGCGGTCATATCATTAATAAAGCGCGCCGGTTTAGTTGGTAATATAGTTGCCCGATTTTTGGTGGCAAATTTTGTAGTTTTTCGTCCAAGCATTTTTTTATAACTTATCAAAAGAATTAAAACAATCTAAAAGTGAAGTAAAAATACTCTTTGTCTTTGAGTATCTACTCGAAGAATAACAATATAGCTAACTCAAATTATGCTTGATTAACCACACTAAATCTTCACGCGCTCTATAAAACTCATTTAATTTTAAATGTACTTTCAACATCAACACCCGAGCCGGTATGTGTTTCTTATCCAATTGCAGCACTAAATTTAAATTATCTAAACACGCTTTATAATCATGTACTGTATATTGATTATCCGCAATAACCATTAATTTATCAAAACACCGCTTTTTATCGTCATACTTAATAAGTTTATTAAAAACTTCTTCCTCTTGTTTATAATCATGCATCATATTTGCTGATTTATATGCCAATATTAATGACAAAAACTTATCATCGCACTCTTTATTTCTAGCAAATGATTCCATCGCATTTTTAAAAGATAAGGCAAATCGTCCTTCCAAGTAATTAATTTGGGCATTATTTAAATATTTGCGCCCCTTAATTAATGACTTATTACTTTTCCAGCTACGTATACTATCCGGTAATTTATGAATATTGATCCAGAATCGTACCATATAATATATTAAAACATATATTAATACTATAATAATTATCATGGTTGTAAGTAATAAATCAATCCGATACCGATCTAAAAAAATTATAACATGGCCGGATACATTGTTAGCATAAAGCGCTGCAAACACAGCTAAGCCAACAATCAAAATAAATTTAGCAATGATTTTCAAGTTGTGCCCTTTTATTTCTATGATTTTATAATTTTAACTTAATTAAAACTATTATTTAACTTATTTAATTGAGTTAGGGTTGCATCAATATTGGCGCCGTGATTGCTTATATCAACCTGCAATAAATTTAGCAATTCTTGTTCAAGATTATTAATCCCTTGATAATTAGCAAAATTAGGCACTAATTTACTTTTTAAATTGGTTAAGTTATATATCCACCCAGCTTGATCATTATTCATCAATGCTATTTTAGCCCCCAACAAATCAACCATTATAACGTTTTTTAATAATACCTCATCATTCGGCAGCAAGCTCATTGACTTATCTGAACTATTGACGCTAATTAGTCCAAATAACGTGTTTTTTATATCATTAATAAACCGAGACCATTTGCTATTATTCAACGATTGCGATTGGAAAGGTGCAGTTGAATTAGGCTTAGTTTTGTCCAAATGTAATTTAGATACTTCACTCAACATTCCATCAAGCTTCCCACTTAACATTACTTTATCCATCAGTGGCAAATTATTTAATTTGGTTAAATCACTCGATACAGAAAATTTTAGTCCAACAAATGCTGCATCATTATTTGACTCCAACATATTTTTAGCATAACTTAGCAAACGTATACTGCCCACAATATCATTATAAACAACTATGCTTTGATTCGCCAAGGATATTATTTCATTAAGCTGAAATAACAACATTCCATTTTTATTAGCATAAACTTGATTTAATCTAGATTGAATAGCATGCACATTCTCTCTGACACCCATCATATTCAAATGATACATTTTAGCTTGTGATATATTTTGCAGCTCTAACCTATTAAGCTGCAATTCAGTCATTCGCTTAAACTGCATACCTGTATAATATAAATAACCTAGCGCAGCAGACATAAAAATAAATAGCAATAAAACAAAATACATCAAAATATTCATACATTTTTTTGATGTTTTAACTGGTGTTGATTCAGTTAATGGAGTAGTTGTTTCAACCATAATATAAAAACCCTTTCTTCTATATTTCTCTATATTCTCTATCTTTTAATCCACAACAAAGTTATATTTTCATAAGCTTTACAAGCTGATTCTCATATCCTAAACCAATAAAGTTAAAACAATGAATTAATTTTTTTATAACCATTGATTTTCTTAATTAATTCCAGTATGTCTCCGCGTTTACTATTTGGCGTAACTAACACACGACTAGCGCCAAACCCAACTAGCTGCCGTTTAATGTTGGGGTGTATAGTTATAAATAAACGACTTTTTAGTAAATCAAAACAACCCGCCTCAATTGCTTGCATAAATAACCATTTAACTAAATCAGTACTAGTGATTATTATACCTTGCAATCCTTGAATTAAAAGCATTTTTTTTAAATAATCTGGTTTCATATTAAGTAGAACCCGCCGATATAAATCAATCGTGGTAACCTGTATTCCAGAATTTGTCAGCTTGGTATAGAGCTCTTTATTACCATCCTCACCCTTGATTATTAAGACTGATTTATTAGATAAGTCTAGTTTAGATAATTTTTCATCAAAAAGCGCTAAACCACCACTGCCGTTCTCTGGATAAATAACCGTCCTGCCTATTTGACCACTAAGCTTGCTGCCACTTGCCTTACCCACAGTGGCAAATTGCGGGTGAAAAGCTGCAGCTAAAATATTATGGGCGTAATCAAGGATAATATTTGATGGAATAATTACATAGTCAAAATTTTCTATAGTATTCTTTAAATCTGGCAAATTATTATGCATATACTCTATCTTCATAAGCGGCAACTCAATAGCCGCAGCATGAATACTCGCCAAATTATCAATCATAGACTGAGCATAAACATTAGGACAACAAATTAAATACACTTCAACCTTTATACTTTTCTAAAATAATATTTGCACCCTGCGCCAAGAGCTCATTTGCACAATTAGTAGCTAAATTTAAATATTCTTCACGCACAGAACTGCCATAAAATTCACAGCTTATTCCTTTATGTTTGTCATATATACAACTCTTTAAATGCAGTAATCCGTGCTCAAACCACGCATGTGCGGCTATTGGAACGCTGCATCCAGCTTGTAAAATGCGTCCAACTTCTCGTTCCGTCTTGATCGCAATATCTGTATCTGCATCTTTTAAAATATCCACTAAATTGTATAATTCGGTATTATTTTTCAATAACTCTATCGCTAATGCCCCCTGTCCAATCGAAGGAATAAACTGAGCTTTATTTAAATATTGCTTAATTAGCTGGCTTAAACCCAACCGGTTTAAGCCAGCCGCCGCCAACACTATACCATCGTATTCCCCATCATTAAGCTTTTTTAAACGAGTATGAATATTACCACGTAATAACTTTATCTGGCAGTGCGGATAATACCTATGCAGCAACATGGCACGCCTAGACGAAGATGTTCCAATCACAGCTCCATTGGGTAAGTCATCTAAACTAGAATACAATTTAGCTACAAAAACATCCCTGGCATCTTCACGCACTAAAAAACCACTTAGCATAAACTCTGTAGGTAATACTGCTGGCAAGTCCTTAGCCGAGTGCACTGCTAGATCAGCACTCCCATTTAATAGCGCCACTTCAAGCTCTTTAGTAAAAAGCCCTTTCCCACCAATTTTATCTAAAGATCTATCTAAAATACTATCACCAGTAGTAGTTATGCCAATAATTTCAATTTTTAAATGAGAATATAGTTTATTCAGCAGATCTTTTATATAGTTAGTCTGCCATAACGCAAGTGGACTGCTTCTGGATATTATACGTATTAATTGTGGCATTTTTTAATATTGCACTCTAAAAAAATTGTTACTACTCAGAGGTTACTGCCAGCATATGCACGAAAGAACAAGGAATAAGTTAAACAAAGCAACCGGAGTGTACAACAAGTACATGAGGATTGCGAAAACGAAGTTTCTGCGGTTACTTTATTCATGTTTCTTATGCCGAAAGTAGCTACTTTAACTGTATGACACAATTATCAGTGATATAGGCTGAGTAGTAACAAAAAATTTTAATGTTCCACCACCCAATTGGCCTGCACATTATACAAGCCTGCATATATCCCATTTTTTGCCAATAAATCATTATGACAACCTATTTCAACAATTTTGCCCCGCTCCATAACTACTATCTTATCCGCATGCAATACCGTAGATAAGCGATGCGCAATAACCAATGTAGTACGGCGCTCCTGCATTAGTCGATCTAATGCGTCTTGAACTAATTTCTCTGATTGATTATCTAGCGCAGAAGTTGCTTCATCCAGAATGAGTAGCGGTGCATTCTTTAAAATTGCCCGCGCAATAGCCAAGCGCTGTTTTTGCCCACCTGATAACCGAGTACCGTTTTCACCAATGTAAGTATTAAACCCATTAGGTAATTGCTCAATAAACTCAAGAGCATTGGCTAATTTAGCCGCTGCAGCTATTTTATCATAAAAGTTATCTTTATCCATTTTTAGACCATACGCAATATTATTGTATACCGTATCATTAAATAACACTACGTCTTGACTAACTAAGGCTATATGTTCACGTAAAGAGTTTAACTCAAAATCAGCTAAATTTACTCCATCAATTAATATACTACCCTCTAAGACATTATAAAATCGCGGAATTAAATTAGCAAGAGTTGTTTTTCCACTTCCAGAACTTCCCACTAAGGCAACCGTCTCTCCAACTCTTATATCAAAAGATACATTATCTATGATATTATGCTCAGAGTGGTGATATTTAAACACAACATTCTTAAAGCATATTGAGTTTTTAATTTCAGTCAATTGTATGGAGCCTTGGTTTGGCTCTTCATTATTATCTAAAAATTCAAACACTGACTCGGCGGCGGTTAAACCTTTTTGTAATGATTGAGTTACACTAGTAATCCGTTTAATTGGAGCAAAAATCATAATCATTGCTGTAATAAAAGACACAAAATCACCAGCGGTAAAATGGTTTGACTTAGATTTTGATGCGGCAAAATATAAAATCATGCCTAAAGCACAAGCAACCAAAAATTGACTTACTCCAGAATTTAATGATGCAGTTGCAGCTTGTTTTACATTATTTACTTTTATTGAATTAATACTGCGATTAAACCGCTCTTCTTCATACGCACCTCCGCCAAATAACTTGACCACCTTTTGTCCAGAAACTGCCTCAGTTATAATCTGGGTCATTTCACCATATTGCTGTTGGTTGCGATAGCTTAGCTTACGCAATCTGTGAGCTAAAACCCTCACCAAAATTAATACAAACGGCAAGGTAAAAAAACAAAATAAGGTGAGCTGCCAATCTGTATAAAATAACAAACCGAGAAGAGCTATAACTGTTACACCATCTTTAAATGTTACAGTAACCACGTTAAACCCAGCCTCAGTAATTTGAGTAACATCAAATATAATTCTGGACATAATTCTGCCTGAATTATTATCATCATAATACTGCACTGGTAATTTAAGCAGTCGATTAAACATAATGCGGCGCATTTTTTCAACAATCGAACCAGAAAGCCAATTAGTTAAATAATCATTCAAATATGATGCAATAGCTCGAATTAAAAATATTCCCATCACCGCCAACGGGGTTAAGATGATTGCAGTTTGATTTTGATCAATAAAACCGTTGTCAATCAAAGGCTTCATAATCCTGGCAAAAGCTGGCTCTGTTGCTGCTGCAACCACCATTGCCAATATTGAAATAATAAATCTCCGCCAATATTCCGACATGTAAGACCACATACGTTTATATAATTTGTATGAAGCCTGAAAATTAATTTTTTGTTTCTTATTCTCAGATGCCATTGATTGTTTCCTAAATTTTAATTAATTGTCAAAAAATATTACAATAAATATATAAGCATATATAATATAATCACCCGATTATTTACACAAAACACACCATTCTCTGCTTGGTTTTTGAAAACAATATGTTACTACTCAGAGGTTACTGCCAGCATATGCACGAAAGAACAAGGAATAAGTTAAACAAAGCAACCGGAATGTACAACAAGTACATGAGGATTGCGTCTTTAACTGTATGACACAGTTATCAGTCATATAGGCTGAGTAGTAACAACAATATGTATATAAACATTTATTTCTAAATAACCTGGTATAATTTATGGCTTATATTTAATTTTTTTAGCTTATGCCTAATATTTATAGCATTTATATTGCGTTGTACTTATCATTATATTACAGTGTACCTATAAATAAAAGAAGCAAAAGCTAATGATTGTACCATAAATTCATGGTGCTTAAATTGACAATTAATAAACTTATCAAAAGGATAAATATGTACAATAATATAGTAGTAGTTGGCACTCAATGGGGTGATGAAGGAAAGGGCAAAATTGTCGATTGGTTGACTGAAAATGCCCAGGCAGTAGTACGCTTTCAAGGAGGGCACAATGCTGGACATACTTTAGTAATTAATGGTAAAAAAACCGTACTCCATCTACTCCCCTCTGGAATTTTACATAAGGGCGTTAATTGCTTTATCGGTAATGGAGTTGTAGTGTCTCCACTGGCATTAATTAAAGAAATTGATGAATTAGAGGCAGCCGGAATTGAGGTTAAATCACGATTACATATCTCAGAAGCTTGTCCACTGATTTTAGAGTATCATGTAGCAATAGATGTGGCTCGTGAACATAAAAAAGGGGTTAATAAAATCGGTACCACTGGACGCGGTATAGGGCCTGCCTATGAAGATAAAGCAGCGCGCCGGGCAATTCGAATTCAGGACTTATTTGATATTGATTTATTTGCTAGTAAATTACAAGAAAATGTAGAGTATTATAATTTTATGCTCACCAACTATTATAATACTAAAGCTGTTGACTATACAGCAATGTTAGAAAACAGCTTGGCTTGTGCAGAAATAATTAAACCCTTAGTATCTGATGTATCACGCAAACTGTTTAATTTACATAAAGAACAAAAAAGAGTCGTTTTTGAAGGCGCTCAAGGTACTCTACTTGATGTTGATTTAGGTACCTACCCTTTTGTTACCTCATCTAACTGTGTAGCCGGAGGAGCTGCAACTGGTAGCGGAATTAGCCCAAAGATGGTAGATTATGTTTTAGGGATAGTCAAAGCTTACACCACTCGTGTTGGATCTGGTCCATTTCCCACCGAATTAACAGATGATATTGGGTCGAATCTTGCAAAAAGGGGTAATGAATTTGGATCTACCACCGGGCGTGCCAGACGCTGCGGATGGTTTGATGCAGCGGCATTAAAACGCTCAGTTCAAATTAACGGTATTGATGGTTTGTGTGTTACCAAACTAGATGTAATGGATGGGATGGAAGAAATAAAAATCTGTGTAGGTTACATTCGCGACAATAAAGAATATGATATATTGCCATTTGGTTCAGAGCTTGTAGTTGCTTGCGAACCTATATATGAAACAATGCCTGGCTGGAAAGAATCTACCGAAGGAATTACCAATTACACTGATCTTCCTTTGGCTGCAAAAAATTACCTTCGCCGCATCGAAGAAATTGTAGATACAAAAATTGATATTATTTCTACTGGACCTGATCGTAAGGAAACTATCTTAATCAATAACACTCTGTTTAGTTGAATCAAATAATGACGGCTTCAAATAACTATAAAAACAGCGCATTAAATAATATTACTGTTGTACTATGCAATACTTCTCATAATGGCAATATTGGTGCAGTGGCACGAGCAATGAAAACTATGGGCTTATACAAACTAGCTTTGGTAGCTCCGCAGATAATGCCTGATGACCACTCATATGCTTTAGCGAGTAATGCGCGCGATGTAGTTGAAAACGCCTTAATTACCGACTCCTTAGATGAGGTATTAGAGCATACAACTTTACAGTATGCTCTAACCGCCAGAAAACGTGAGTTTAATAATTTTTTATCAACTCCGTTTGAATGTGCACCAGAAATTTTATCAAGTATAAGCAATGCTGAAAAAATTGCTATTGTTTTTGGCAGCGAAAGAAGCGGTCTTACTATAGAACAACTAGAAAAGTGCAACCGCATGGTGACAATTCCAGCAAATCCAGAGTATTCTTCATTAAATTTAGCTCAAGCCGTGCAGGTTATAGCTTATGAAATATGCCGCCAATTTAGTGGTTCTATTGAGCACTTAAAAACAGAAACAATACACAAATCTACTTTTGCTGATAACCAAGGTATCTTATCCCATGTAGACAAAAGCTTATACAATGCCGGATATTATAATAATAACAATAAAAATCGGGATATGGTACAGCGTAGGCTACAAAATATTATTAAAAAAGCCAACTTAACCCGGGAAGAAGTTGACTTAATTCGTGGTCTGCTGCCCAAACTACTCTAGGGGGCATACCTCCATAGATCATTTAGGTTGCCGCGTTCCCCGCTTTCAGCATATCCACCCCCGCCAAACAACCACAAGCTGCCACCACTAAACCAGGACGACAAAGCTACTCTTGAACCAGGTATATTTGTAGAATTGGGAATTCCTTTAGTGCCGTATATTCCGTATTGATTGGTGGATGTAGACCCGCTCTCCCACGTCCACTGATTATTTGTGACAGAATATATCCATAAATCATTCATAGTTCCAGCAGTAACTCCTACTGCTGCTCCGCTTTCAGCATAACCATTACCACCAAACAATACAAAATTACCAGCAGTATTCACTGCATATCCGGAGTATTGCCTAGAACCGGGCAAATTAGTTGATGATTCTACTCCTTGTGTACCGTAAATACCGGCATTATTGATTCCAGTATAACCATTTATCCATGTCCAAGCATTGGCATTAATATCATATTTCCATAAGTCATTAAGGTAGCCTTGACCAGAACTTTCTGAATATCCACGCCCAGCAAATAACCATAAATGACCACTTTCGTCTACCCAAGCCATAGCACCATACCTAGCACCCGGCACATTAGTAGACTCAGGTACGCCTAAAGTTCCGTAAATACCTGACTCATTCCCCAGATTAGAACCATTCACCCATGTCCACATTCTGGTTCTGATGTTATATTTCCACAAATCATTTAATGAACCACTAGCAGTAGCAGTGCTGGTACGGCCTTGCCCACCAAATAACCACAAATTACCATTCTCATCTATCCATCCACTTGCTGAATTTCTTGCGCCAGGCATATTAGTTGATGATTCAACACCTTTAGTACCGTATATACCGCTTTGGTTAATTACACTTTCCCCATCCACCCATGTCCAAAGATTGGTAGATATATTATACATCCATAAATCATTTAGATTACCCGGAGAAGTAATTACGCTTGATGCCGCCCCAAATCCAAAGCCGCCAAACAACCATAAATTACCGCTTTCATCTACCCAACTAACCGCTTGTTGGCGAGATCCAGGTATATTACTTACAGATGCTACACCTAAAGTGCCATAAACTCCATTATTACCCCTGGCAGAGGCTGTTTGGATAGTTTGTGTACTCTCACCACCTACCCATACCCACTGATTAGTACTAATATTATATTTCCATAAATCATTAAAATAAATCACCGGAGCACTATTATAAAGCCCACCAAACAACCATAAATTACCGCTTTCATCAGTCCAATTAGCAGCACCTACCCTACTACCAGGTGTGTTAGTCGGAGAACCTACACCTAAACTACCATAGACACCAAGCTGCCAGGTTGATTCGGTGCCATTCATCCAAGTAAAATAGTAGTTAGCTGGAGGAACAGATTCAACCATCACCCCTTCTGAAACGGTTGCATAACCAGCAGAGGACGCATTTATAGATGCACTACCAGCAGCAACCCCCATGATTGCTATAGTACAATTATTACTTTCAGTAGTTAAATCACAACTTGATGGATCTACCGTAATTATAGAACTATCACTGCTAGCTATAGTCACAGTAATTGGAGTGGTTATATTTTGACTTCCGGATAACATAACTGTAGTAAATGTTGATTCTCCCGCTAAAATAGTACTTTCTGCAGGAGCTGCTATTACCAGCACCCCAGATTCTATTACTGGAGCAACACCACTAACTATAAAGGTTATGGTATTAGCTAAAGCTGTGCCACCACCGCTGCTTTCGGAAAGGACCAGATTAGAGTTAGAAGCATGCATATGCATAGCCTGCTGATTAGAATTTACAATCGCTGTATAGTAGGCAGTTACTATATAAGTACCAGCACCCGCATTACTTGAATTAAATGTAACTTGGCAAGTATTACCGCTGCCAGAAACTAATACACATGGATTTGGATTACTGCTTATGCTAGGACCGCTGGGATTAGAACCAAAACTTATAATGTAGCTATTATTAGGAGTGCCACCAATAATACCTATCGTACCAGTGGTATAACCGCCAGATTCAGCAGTAAATGTACTTTGAGATATCCACACTGTAGAGCCATTTGGTAATTGGCCTAATGAATAAACTGAACTTCCATTCGACGCAGAAGTACCACCTCCACTACAGGAAACTAATAATAAAGATAAGCAACAAATCCATAAAATAAACAACTTATTACGCATTTATAATAACCTCTCTAATTATTATAGTAGGGTGGTAGGGCGTGCCGGGATCGAACCGGCGACAAACTGATTAAGAGTCAGCTGCTCTACCAACTGAGCTAACACCCCATAAACGAGAGCACAATTATACAATAAATAATAGCGCTTCATTATTTATTTTTTTGGATAAAACTGTACTATTTTTTTATCTTCTGGTAAAGTTGAGTGAACCCGCTCTTTCCAAGCATGAGCGTAGTATACCTCCAGAGTTAATATAAATTTATTTGTGGAATTCATTAATTCATTAAATTTAGACTTCAATTGCTGGTAATTTTTTTTACTTAAATACGTCTTAGGCAAAAATGCAGTGGGCAAATATGCCGCAGGCAAAGATGCCCTAGACGCGATTACATTTGAGGTAGCAGGCGCTGTCATACTTGCATTCGACTTAATCTCTTTCTGCATGAATGACTGAGACAGTATTGCCTCACCACAACCAACAATACGAATATCGTCTAATAATTGCTCAAGACTATCATACTCTAAGTTAATATACTCTACATCAGTTACCGAATGAGTAAAACCTAGTTTAACTAAATGATCGCCAATAATATGCATATCTGGAAAATTGAAGGTTTGCAACCCAATATCCCGCAATTGTTGTAAAGAATCTACCCCTAAGCCAGTAACTAGAAAATACCCCCCGACCCGTAAAACTCGGTAGATCTCTTTAAAATAATCCACAAGACTATTAACATCAATATATGGCAGACATAGATTTGACCAGACAATATCTACTGATTGACTTTGAAGTGGCAAGTTCAGCGCATTGGCACAAAGATATTGATTGCATTTATTATGATGACCTGGCAAGCCAAATATTGGCACGCCAAATATTTTTTTTAGCCAGCTAGCTTTAGGACGATTTTTGCGCTGATTATCTTTCAAAATATTCACGGCAAAATCAAGTTGTATTAATAAAGATTCAGGAAACCTGTTGCTTAAAAGCTCAGCATCTATTCCACAGCCGCTGCCAATATCTAATATAACAGATGGCGGAGGTGATTTGATATAATCTAGTCTATCAGCTGTGCGGTTAGCAATTTCCCGATAAATAAAATCAAGCTGTTTCAGTCTGCCTACAACACTACTTTTATTGTAGTGCTTTTGGATAAGTTTAGCATTAAGGTTTAGCATTAAGATATAAAATTAAACATAATTTAACTACTGGACACAAAAACATGGGGCTTTTAACCAAAATTTTTCCAACATTCTGGCATTATTGTAAACTGTGCGGGCTACCTAGTGGCAACTTAATTTGTTCTACTTGCTTTGAAGAATTGGAACTATTACCAGAATCTAAATGCAGCTTATGTAAAATACCTATCATAAACAACAGTAAGATATGTCTGAACTGTGAAAATAGCCATATTTATTATGACAATTTATTTTGCACTTTTAAATACGCCACGCCATTAAATAAAATACTACATGATTTTAAGTATAAGGGAAACGTAGTGCACAGCTCATTACTTGGATTACTGCTTTATCAAAATTTAGCCACATTGGCACATATTACCGACTATGATTTAATTATTCCCACCCCGCTCCACAAGGATAAATTAAAACAGCGTGGATTTAACCAATCCGATAAAATCTTAGATTACACCAGAGGAATGATCAAAAAACTGCCCATAAATAATAAGATATTGATTCGCTGTAAAAACACAGACGCACAAGCACAAACCAAGCTAGCAGACCGCAACCACAATTTAACTGATGCTTTTAAATTAACATGTAATAGCAGGGATATATCAGGGCTAAAAATACTGTTGGTTGATGATGTAGTCACCACAGGCGCAACCATTAATTGCATAGCTCAACTATTAAAATCAAATGGTGCAGCCACCGTGGATGCCTGCTGTTTAATGCGCACTGTTTAATGGGGCATAAATTTTAACATAGCAAATATTGCTCCACATAAAGTAACAGGAGCAGAGACGCCAACACCCACTACCCAGCGAATTAAGCGCGACTCTACCAATGCAATTTTAACTTCTAACTCCTTAATTTCAAGCTTAGTTTCTTTGATATCTAGTTTAGTAGCTAACTCTTTATTATCAATAAACTCCTTAGTTTTATGTTCAGTATGTTTTAAAACATCATTAATCACATGTTCTAATTCTTGGGCTTGTACCTCAGCCAACTCCTGAGTAGCGCCAGCCTTACGCAGTTTTTTAATATATTCTACAATCTCAAATCTTGGATTATCTACTATAAACGTTGTCATATATTACCTAAACCATTTCATAAATTATTCAAATTTTACTCAAATGCTGCAGTCAATAAATGGCTAAGCTGTTGGGCATGCATACTGCTTAAACCACAGGCTGGCGCTGCAGCAGATGGTCGGGTAACCGCACTAAAACCTTTATTAGCAACAGCATTAACACCACTATTGCTAGTCTTGCTGCTTTTCACGCATAAATCTAATGCCTCACGAATTTGTACCCATGCGCCCTGATTATATGGTTCTTCCTGCCCCCAGATAAATTGGCTTGCGTTTTTGTATTTAGCCAGCTCCTTCTTTAGCAACTCATCCGGAAATGGATACAACTGCTCTAAGCGCACAATGGCAACTTCATTTTCTAACTTGCGTTTTGATCTTTCATTATAAAAATCATAGTACACCTGTCCAGCACATACAATAACTTTTTTTACTTTATCCGCAACCGCCGCCTCATCTGGCATAATCCGCCTAAATTCGCCAGAAGTAAATTCATTAATTTGGCTGGCAGCATCTTTATAACGC
Source organism: Pseudomonadota bacterium (assembly GCA_030917485.1). Taxonomy (GTDB): domain Bacteria; phylum Pseudomonadota; class Gammaproteobacteria; order Burkholderiales; family UBA11063; genus Aquella. The sequence continues at coordinate 8,312 of JAUPUP010000216.1, read as the reverse complement.
AATAATCGTTTCGACATAAATATAATTAAGGGCTTAACCCAATTAGTCAATGCTTTATGGCGAAGAATATGAAACATCTGCGCAGCAGTCGAAGGCATAACCACTTGCATATTATTTTCAGCACATAGCTGTAAAAATCGTTCAACTCTGGCTGATGAGTGCTCCGGCCCTTGCCCATCATAGCCGTGTGGTAATAACATTACTAAATTACTCAGCACACCCCATTTAACTTCGCCGGAAGCAATAAACTGATCAATGATTACCTGTGCACCATTAGCAAAATCACCAAACTGCGCCTCCCAAATCACCAAGTCGCGTAGATTAGTAATGCCATAACCATATTCAAAACCAAGTACGCACTCTTCATTTAACACCGAATCAAATAAATTTAGCTTACTCTTATTTTCAAGTACAGTCAACGGAGTATAGCCACTATCGGATAAATCATCCCGATTAAAATCATGCCACACAGCGTGCCGATGGGTAAAAGTTCCACGGCAGGTATCCTCGCCACTCATACGAATACTAACCCCTTGGGCTAACAGGCTACCGTATGCCAGCATTTCTGCCATACCAAAATCAACCGCTTGTGTACCATTGCCCATAGCTTTGCGTGTCTCTATTAATCTAGCAACCGTCGGGTGTGGTTTAAATTCAGGCGTAGGTAATGTAGTTACTGCTAAAGTAACTTTTTCCACAGTTTTATTATCAATCGCAGTTGCCACCTTATCCATAGGTGTAGCTTTTAAGATTGGCTGAATATCAATTTTTTCATACAATTTTAAAGCCTGCATAGTATCAGCTTTTACATGAACCCCTTTAGTTAAACCCAAACGGTATTCTTCAAACATTGCTTCAACATCTGCTTCATCAACAACCCCCTCGGCAATTAATTTATCCGCATAAATTTTTCTGGGTCCGGGGTGTTTTTTAACTAGACTATACATATACGGCTGGGTTATAGATGGATCATCAGCCTCATTATGACCATGCCGTCTAAAACATACTAGATCAATCATAATATCTTTTTTATATTTTAGTCGGTATTGTATAGCTAAATCAACAACAAAGGCAATGCTTTCAGGGTCATCACCATTAACATGAATAATTGGCGCTTCTATCATCTTAACAATGTCAGTACAATACCTTGATGAGCGATTGTCCCGCATGTCCGAAGTCGTAAACCCAACCTGGTTATTTACTACAATGTGTATCATACCGTGAACATTATATCCACGAGTCAAAGACATATTTAGTACACCTTGATTAGTGCCAAGACCAATTAAAGCTGAATCACCATGAACTAATATGCCTAATATACTATCTGGGTTAGCACATTTATCTTGGATAGCGCGCACCATTCCATTTAAAACCGGATTAACCACCTCTAAATGGGACGGATTATAAGCCATCACAGTTTTAACTGCGCCGTTATCTGTTACATAGTTACACCGATAACCTTTATGGTATTTAACATCTCCACCAGTTACAAAATCATAAGCTGGATAATTGCCGTCAAATTCATCAAATATCTTTTGGGGTGCCTTACCTACTATATTAACCAGGCTGTTAATTCGACCACGGTGCGCCATTCCTATATAAACCTCTTTAATGGAAGACTTTGCCCCGGTGCGAATTATACGGTCAAGAGCAGGAATTAAGCCATCCCCCCCCTCTAAAGAGAAACGTTTTTGTCCTACATACCGAGTATGGAGGTAGCGTTCAAAGCCATCCGCCTCAGTTAATTTTTGTAATAGCTGTAGTTTTTCGGTTTTAGATAATTTAAAATTTAAATAATTATTTTCAACATATTGAGTAAGCCAAGCACGCTCGGATAAATCTGAAATATGGCTAAACTCAAAACTAGCTTTTTCACAATAGATTAAATCAAACCGGGCTACAATATCTTTTAATTTAAATTTTTGTGAAGTTTTAATATCTAAATCAACATAAAACTCATTTTCTAACTCATTCTCAATTCCGTAGCTAGCAACATTTAACTCATCCGGTTTAGACTTATTTCTACGCTGCAGCGGATCTAAATCAGCATGTGCCATGCCACAGGTACGGTACGCTTCTATAAAGCGCCATACTTTAGTTTGAGCGTCACTAATTTCACCGCTTTGCATCATATAAGAAGGATGTTGAGTATATGTCGCAAATTTTTGTTTAATGTATTCTTGGACTACATCCTTACCCTTACCATCCTGAAGAGAATCAAAATATTTTTGCCATTTTGGCTCTACACATTGTGGATTTTCTAAATATTGATCATACAATTCTTCAATAAAATCAGTATTACCCGCAAATAAATAAGAACTATTCCACTGTTCCTGCATTAATTGAGTTCCGTTAGACGACATTTAAGTTACCTTTATTTAAAATTTTTACTAGCGATTATTATATCACAACAGTAATAGATAAATGCTTGGTTTGAAAATATACTCTTCATCTTTGGTTTCCTTATAAGAATAAACCGGACCCTAATATAAGAAAAGCCAGGAGGTTATTATGCTCCCAGCTAATTTTTACTAAATTACCATTGTCTTAACGTTTATCAATTGGCACGTAGTCTCGTGCCGCATAACCAGTATACAACTGGCGCGGACGGCTAATTTTTAAATCTGGCTCGGTAATCATCTCCTGCCATTGAGCTAACCATCCAACAGTCCGCGCTAAAGCAAAAACTGCAGTAAACATTGATACAGGAATACCAATCGCCCTTAGAATAATACCTGAATAAAAATCTACATTAGGGTATAATTTATGCTCAATAAAATATGGATCGGATAATGCAACCTTCTCCAATTTCATAGCTAATTTAAACAATGGATCATCATGCTTGCCAAGCACATCAAGCACTTCATAGCAGGTTTTACGCATAATTTTAGCTCTTGGATCGGTATTCTTATATACACGATGCCCAAAGCCCATTAAACGATATTTTTTATCTTTAACTCCAGCCACATAAGAATCTACATTAGCCTCACTGCCTATTTCACCTAACATTTTTAATACCGCCTCATTAGCTCCACCGTGAGCAGGTCCCCATAAACAAGCAACTCCGGCAGCAATTGCTGAAAATGGATGAGTACCCGAACTACCAGCCAGTCTTACAGCAGAAGTTGACGCATTTTGCTCATGATCAGCATGTAATAATAAAATTCGATCAAATGCCTTAGCAATTATCGGATTAACAACATATTCCTCACATGGAGTGGCAAACATCATATGTAAAAAATTTTCTGCATAAGATAGTTTATTTTTAGGCGACATAAATGGCAAACCATGAGTATAACGGTAACATAGGGCAGTTACGGTAGGCATTTTAGCAATTAGTCTTATCGTAGTGATTTTACGCTCTGCTTCAGATTTAAAATCAAAAGCATCTGGATAGAATGCAGCTAACGCTCCCACCACGCCGGTTACCATAGACATTGGATGTGCATCACGCCTAAAACCTTTAAATACGCTGAGTATTTGATCATGTAACATAGTATGCCGAATAACGCTAGTCTCAAACTCTAGTTTTTGTTCCTTAGTCGGTAACTCACCATTCAATAATAAATAAGCCCCCTCTAGGTGCGTTGAATGTTCAGCCAATTGCTCAATCGGGTAACCCCGATAAAAAAGATGTCCAGCATCACCGTCAATATAGGTTATTTTTGATTCACATGCTGCCGTAGATAAAAACCCAGGATCGTAACTCCACATGCCAGAAAGCTTACCTAAGCTACGCATATCAATAACATCTTGCCCAATAGTTGCTTTAAGAACCTGCATTTCTGCAACATTCTCACTCCCAAAATCAATTTTAACTTTTTTATTATTTTGTTCAGTCATGATTACTCTCCTACAAGATAATTAGTTGATTACACATATTTACACAAGCTGTACATTTATATCAATTCACACGTCAATTACAAATAGCATGTTTGCTTAAACTGCATATTTTATCAATAACCGATTGCAATATTTTGTCTTCTACTATGTCCTTTCTCCAAAACAGACCTAGAATTTCATCATCTTCATACTCTAATAATTCTTTATAAGCAGATAATTCATCCTCAGTCAACTGTGTCAGACCATCTTGTCGCAAAAATCTATCGAAATATAAATCTAACTCCAACATAGAACGTCTAGAGTGCCACTTTAGCTTCTCTAAATCTACATAATCCATATATTCCTGAGCCTTTAAAGTTTAAATACTTAAAAATTTATACTACTCGAGAAACCATAATTTCTTTAATTTTACCAATAGCTCGAGTTGGATTTAAATGCTTAGGACATACATCAGCACAATTCATAATAGTATGACATCTAAATAATCGGTATGGATCGTTCAAATTATCTAAACGCGCCGCAGTTGCCTGATCTCTAGTGTCAGCAATAAACCGATAGGCATGCAATAATGCTGCAGGACCAACAAATTTATCTGGATTCCACCAAAATGACGGGCACGCAGTAGAACAACAAGCACATAAAATACACTCAATAACGCCATTTAATTTGTCACGATCTTGTGGCGACTGTAACCGCTCACGTTCTGGCATTGGACGCTCATCAATCACATACGGTCTAATTGAATTATATTGGTTAAAAAACTGGGTCATATCAACAATTAAATCACGTACCACAGGAAGACCCGGAATTGGACGTAATACTATCGGCTGCTTAAGCGAATCGATATCAGTTAAACAAGCCAGACCATTTCTACCATTAATATTTATAGCATCCGAGCCACAAACTCCCTCACGGCATGAACGCCTAAAAGATAATGAATCGTCATAATATTCCTTAACTTTAATTAATGCAGTTAATAGTTTTTTATCTAAATCATCCAATTCTATTTCCAGATTTTGATAGTATGGTTTTACATCAAGTTCAGGATTATAACGATAAATTGAAAATTTTACTTTTTTACTCATAATTATCACCTATTATTTATCTAACTATTATCTATCTTAAAATAACAAAAATTTTAATAAACACGCTTAGCCGGTGGTATATAGTCTACCGTCATCGGCTTAGTATGCACTGGCTTATACACTATTTTACGACCATCTTTATAATAGAGGGTATGGCACATAAATTTTTCATCATCCCGCTCAGGAAAATCCTCGCGCGCCTGTGCCCCGCGCGATTCTTTGCGTGCCTCAGCCGTTATCATAGTAGCTAACGCAACCTCAATAGTGTTCATAAATTCCAATGCCTCAACCCGCGCCGTATTAAACACCTTGGATTTATCTTGAATGCATAAGTTTTGTACCCGAGCATACAAAGCTTCTATTTTATTAATACCATCTTCTAAAACTGACTGGGTTCTAAACACGCCAGCATGCTGCTGCATAATTTTTTGCATTTCATGACGCAAATCGGCTAGAGATTCACCGGAATTTGCATTGTCTAATTTGGCCAGCCTGTTTAAACTAAAATCTGCTGCATCTTCTGGCAATTCCTTATATTCATCACCATGCTGTTTGATGTACTCCACCATACTGTTACCCGCAGACTTACCAAACACCACCAAATCAAGTAGTGAGTTTGTACCAAGTCGGTTTGCTCCATGGACAGAAGCACACGCACATTCTCCAGCAGCGTAAAACCCTTTAACGATATCCTCCATATTCTCACCATTGGGCGCTACAACTTCACCCCTATAATTGGTTGGAATCCCACCCATCATATAATGACAAGTTGGAACAACCGGAATCGGCTCTTTAACCGGATCAATTCCTAAAAATTGCAAGGAAATCTCACGAATACCAGGCAGACGTTGATCAATTACATCCTTACCCAAATGATCTAACTTAAGCAATACATAATCTTTATTTTGACCGCATCCACGCCCTTCATTAATCTCAATCTGCATAGCCCGTGATACTACATCACGCGAAGCCAAATCTTTGGCTGTAGGAGCGTAGCGTTCCATAAATCTTTCACCATTACAGTTAAGTAAATAACCACCTTCACCACGCACGCCCTCAGTAATCAGAACACCAGCACCCGCTAGCCCAGTTGGATGAAATTGCCAAAACTCAATATCTTCAATAGGCAATCCAGCACGCAGAGTAATACCAATGCCATCGCCAGTATTAATATACGCATTAGTTGAGGATTGATAAATTCTACCTGCACCACCAGTTGCAAACAATACCGCCTTAGCCTGAATAATGTACACTTCACCAGTTTCCATTTCAAGCGCGGTAATGCCGACCACATCACCATTTTTGTTCCGAATTATATCTAACGCCATCCATTCAACTAAAAAATGAGTGTCTGCCTTTACATTTCTTTGATACAATGCATGCAGCATTGCGTGCCCAGTTCTATCGGCAACTGCGCAAGCACGCCGTACCGGTTTTTTACCAAAGTTTGCCATATGCCCACCAAACGGACGTTGATAAATCTTACCATTTTCTAACCGATCAAACGGCATACCAAAATGCTCTAGTTCAACAACTGCGTCTACCGCCTGACGGCACATAAACTCAATAGCGTCTTGATCACCAAGCCAATCGGCTCCTTTGACTGTATCATACATATGCCAATGCCAATTATCATCTTCAACATTGCCCAATGATGCAGAAATTCCGCCTTGAGCCGCTGCTGTATGCGACCTAGTTGGGAATACTTTAGATAAAACAACGGTTTTAACTCCAGCTTCAGATAGCTGTAATGCAGCACGCAGCCCAGCACCGCCACCGCCTACAATAACTGCTTCATATTTCATTACAGGTATAGACATAGTGTATTACTTCCTTTTTCGTATATAAATCGTTTCGGTATATAAATCGTTTTTGTATTAAATCGTATTTTTAAAATCGTACTTTCGCAAACACATCAAACTATAATTTTAATCTTAAAGTTATCGGAATAATGCGTAATGGTTTTTATTAAGCCCAAATAATTTTAATTGAATAAATTAAACTTGCAGCCAACCATATGATAGTTAATACATGTAGAGTCAATCTTAACCTGCTACACGTTACATAATCCATCCATAAGTCACGAATACCAACCCATGCATGAAGCAACAACGCTACAAAAAATAATTGAGCAACAATCCGTACAAGATTACAATGAAATACATTCTGCCAAGAGCTTATATTTGAGTTCACGTTTAACCCCAAATATGCAATAAACACAAAAAATACTACCGCAATCATAAGCATTATAACCGCAGTAACCCGCTGCTGCAGCCAACTAAATAGTCCATAGCTAGCGCCAGTAACAATACGCTCTACCATATTATAACCCCCAATAACACTGTAAGAATAATACTAACAACAATCACAATTCTAGCGGTAGTTTTAGCAGTTTTAATTTCAACACCTTTATGCACATCTAAGAATAAAAACCTTACACCGCAACATATATGATACATAAAAGCCCAAATTAATATTAAGTAGAGCAATTTTACTAATGGATGTGCTGCAATACCATACAGCGTATCATAGAAGCTTTGGCTAATCAGCGATTGATGTAAAATATATAAAATAAGTGGAATAGCTAAAAACAATAATATTCCAGACGCACGGTGCAATATGGAGGCTTTCGCCGTAACCGACATTTTGGAACCAAGAATAAACAGATTGATATATTTAGGTCGAGATTTAGTTTGCATGTATTAATATCCTTAAAAGAATACACATAGCGTGATTTTAACATAGTTGGCAGATTTTGAGCAGGTTCTTAGTGTTATATACTCAAAGTATTTGAATGTTGGATTAGGAATATTGCAATAATAAACTGGTGGAGTCAAGCAGGATCGAACTGCTGACCTCTACAATGCCATTGTAGCGCTCTACCAACTGAGCTATGACCCCAAAAAAGCAGTGAATGATGGTACTATCTTTGGTTTTAGCAGTAAATTAATTGATTTTAAAAACAATACTCAGGTGGGTATTATACCAAATAACCATAATTGGTATAACAGTTTCTGCCAATAAATTTGCAGAGTTAGTTTTGAATAAAATATTCAGTAAATCCCCATAAATTACAAGATATAGTAAAATCCATACCTGTAGTTAGGAGTTAAAAAATATTTTCCGCAGGTTTTGCTATGAAAAAAGAAAGAAAGCGGCTTTCTATGGACAGTTTAATTTCTTTAGCAAAATCAGGTTAACTTTAAAGCAAATTAATTTCTATAATACCGACCCTAAATCAGGTATTCATTACTTGCTTGAAAGTGTGCTCCAAATAAAGTACAATATTGGGATTAAATTACAAAAAAATATATAATAGATAATATATAGTAAAATTCAAAAAAATTTCTGGCAGATAGTTACTCCAAGTCGTTGCAAATAACC
>JAUPUP010000215.1 GCA_030917485.1 Pseudomonadota bacterium | reverse complement strand
CATTCTGCACCTGTGAACTTTCCTGACAATACCCATAGTATAAAGAACTATAAGGCTTTGGTGCTCCTTTTGCATGTGAGGATGCACAATTAGCAGACAATACAACGCCATTCCACTCAATATTGCTACAAGTTTGAGAGTAACTACCTAGCGGTTGGTTTGGGTATGAATCACAAACTAATTGCCCATTATTATTAGATACACCACTCCCGCTTACGCATGCATTATAGTATAAACTTGCAGTGACTGCAGAACCACTTTCGCTTTGACACAATCCTGCCAACATACTACTATTAGGATCCCAGACAACATTTTGACACGTATTTGTATATGTACCAGTTGGCTGAGATAAATAACTATGAGGTGTTGGACTACTTGTAGAACTAGAACTTCCAGAGCTACAACCAGCCAAAACCAGTAGCATAAACACAGCCCCCAGTATTGATAAATTTCTAAATAATTTCATTTACTTTTCCTATAATTTATTTTTATTATTGTATAGCAAATCCCCAACGTGGATATGAATCTGGTTGAGAGTTGTCATAAAATTCAAGATATACATTCTTACCATAAAAGAATGGCATGCCATAAATGGCTTGACCATAGCTTGGTAACAAGCGATTACCCCAATAAGGCAATATAGAGTAGTTTGCAAGACCCTCTACGGATGATAGCTGCACACTTAAAGAAATACGAGTTCCGCTTCCATCATAATTATAAATACTTGGCGTTACCGTAGTTGGTGAGCTTGGACAAAAACTTAAATTAGCGCAAGTAGGAATATCATACCCTCCAATACCCAACGTGTTTGTCCCACTATCAAATATACCAGAAACTGGCCAGCCATTTTCATTACTACCAAAATATCCCAAATAACTACTTTCTCCAGTTACCATGTTAACACTTACTGGAATTACATTATTTAATGCAGTTCCGACACCAAATGTTAATGTGCCATAAACACCAGTATTTGCAGTGTTTGAAACGCGTGGATAAGAAATAATTGCACCATTGTTATGCTGCGTAAATGCGCTTATAGGATTAACAAATAAATTAGGAATCGGTCCTGCACTTTCTATGGCGAGAGAATAATTTCCACCGTTACTAGTGTACATAATCACATTGCTATTACTTTCAAACGTCATAGGATTAACACCTAAAATACCTTTGGCTCCAGAAGTCTTCATCAGATCTGCTAAGTTACCAAGATCACTACAACTAGACGGTACTATTGATCGATCTGTATCATTTACGATTTGGATGGGTACATTATTTGCTCTTTGTCCACCGATTTGAAGACCAGCATAATTATTTGAACCAAACATATAACCACTACCGTATGTAACGCAAGAATAAACTGGTGATTCTGTATTATTACCTTGTAATACGCTACTAAAAGTTAAACTGCTATTTAATTGCGACTTCAGAACCTTAAAGCCAGATGAACCTGTATCCAAAAGTACGTGATCAATTACTTGGCTTTCACCATGCTCATCATAAACCGTAACACTTACAAATGGAACATTTGTTGCTGAAACTCCATTTGCTCCACAGCCAGCACTAATTTGAACTTCATTTGACTCGGTTGGAGCAGCCGGAGCTACACCTACACTACAACTGGCTCCTGATGATGAAGAACTTCCTCCACCATTACAGCCGCTAACTAATGTACCAAACAAACCAGCTATAACCATTGATAATATCTTTTTACTATGCATCTTAATCACCTAAATTGCCTAATGTAGTTACATCAAAACCACTTGGCAATAACGATGGTACGTATGCTACACCACTATAATTACCTGGACTACCATATGTTTGAACTACCAAGTTCTTATTGTAATTACCACCTAATGAAGCATTTGCTAATGGCATCGCTAAAATAGCTGAAGCAGCTAATAGCACGCGCACTCTTTTTTTCATCAACGTTCCTTTTCTATTTTACAATCTCATCAAGCTTCTTTTATAATCTGGAATAAACTTTATGATATTGCATAAATTTCACACTCTAATACTTATTGTAAACAATAAATTTAAATTTATATAAGTTAGACTACTAAAATATACTCCAACGAGATAATACAAAATAGCATAACGTCTGTATTCTAGCATTTACGAGAAGCATTACAAAAAGACATGAGACGCTAGGACTAGTTTAATAACAAATAAATTAACCAACCACAGAACAAGTGCAACATCATAAATATCATAACACCTATGATATATTTGTAACAGTATCGTCATAATCAAATCCAAATGCAACACTGTGATATTTAACAACAAAATTAACATATTCATTTCAAAATTGCAATAGTTTATCTAAACTGCATGGCTCGGCACTCAAAGTTCTTAAGTCTTTTGCAGAGGCATTATGTTTCAGAACCAAACGTATAACATTAATTGACGGGTATTGTTACGGCAGCAAGGAATTAGTAACACCAATGAAGTACAATGGTTACAAAAATAGTGAGATATTTCTATCATGGGTTTAGTTGGCACTATGTAAGGAGTTAAAGCCTAATCAAGTTGTGATTATGGATAATGCAAGTTTCCATAATCCATCTAGAGTTAAGGAGTTAATTGAAAGTCTTAGGTGTAAGCTGGTTTACTTACCACCGTATTCGTCAGATCTAAATCCGATTGAACATGTTTAAAGCTTTGCATTAGAGTAAATGATAATCGTCAGAATAATTTAAGTTTAGCGATAGAACAATCTATCACTCAGTTATTTATGTGTTAACTATATTTAAACAAGACAAACCCACATTACATAATCTGAAAGCTCTTACCATGAATATTGCATAAAAACATAATAAAAAATGGAAAACTCATTGTTTACCATTACACATCAATTAGATAGCAATATATTATGACAGATTTTACACATGCCAAATTGTACCAAATCCTCAATGAATTTTTCTCACCTTGGACGTAAAAAAATTACTACCTCATTTACAGGTAGCATCACTTCGGACGGAGAATTACTGCCTTCGCTGGGTTCTGTAGCAAAGTTTGTCACCTTGCCAAGTAACGATAAATCAGCTGTTTTTTAATGTTAATTTGGTCTGCTATAAATACTTTTATCCCGTTGAATTCAGATAATATTATTTTTACGTAACATAGCCACAGCTTCTACCCCATCAACCAACATTACTGCTAATTTAGTTACACTTGTAATATTAATATCCCCAGAGTAAGACCAACATCTTTCATTTTGGTTACCACCCCCCAAATTCGCAGTATTTATAATGCGAAACTGTGTGTTAATACTATTAAAAACATATGAAATAATAACTACATGAGCCAAATATCTTAAATTAGGTTTCTTTGTTTGGTCTCTAAACTTTTTAAAAGTACATAGTATTATAATGTGTCAGATTTGGATAAAGACGTTGCAATTTGATTGGGTTTTAAATCACTATAATTAATCAATGAATTTAAATTGAGTTTAAGACACTTTAACCTATAAAAAGCAGTTAACAACTTGTTGTTTGGTGTAGAATTCTCAATTATTAAATAAACACAATGGATTAGTAATGACATCACGTAAAACTAAGCGTTCACCAAATGGTGATTCAAAT
>JAUPUP010000214.1 GCA_030917485.1 Pseudomonadota bacterium | reverse complement strand
CTTTAGAAAAATTAAAACTAAATGATGCATCGCTGCACTATGAGCCAGAAGTATCACAGGCGTTGGGTTTTGGTTTTCGCTGTGGATTTTTAGGACTGCTGCATATGGAAATTGTGCAGGAGCGTCTAGAGCGTGAATTTGACATGGATTTAATAACTACCGCTCCAACCGTAGTATACCAAGTAGTAGAAAAGGGTGGCAATATCCTGGAAATAGAAAATCCATCCCGGCTGCCGGATCAAAGTAAAGTTGAAGAAATTCGTGAGCCAATGATTAATGCTAATATTCTGGTGCCCAATGATTATTTAGGTGGAGTGATTACGCTATGTAGTCAAAAGCGCGGGGTGCAGACCAATATGCAGTATATGGGGCGACAAGTTATGCTTAATTATATTTTGCCGCTTAATGAAGTAGTGCTGGATTTTTTTGATAAATTAAAGTCAGTATCGCGAGGTTATGCCTCGTTTGACTATGAATTTAGAGAATTTCAGCCATCTGACTTGGTTAAACTTGATATCTTAGTCAATGGTGAAAAAGTTGATGCCCTGTCCCTAATAGTTCACCGGGCAAATTCAGTTTATCGTGGGCGAGAATTGGCGGCTAAGCTGCGTGAGCTAATTCCGCGGCAGATGTTTGACATTGCAATTCAGGCTGCTATTGGCTCAAATATTTTAGCTAGAGAAACTATTAAAGCCATGCGTAAAAACGTTCTGGCTAAATGTTATGGTGGAGATATAAGTCGTAAGAAAAAACTGTTGGAAAAGCAAAAGGCTGGAAAAAAGCGTATGAAACAAGTTGGTAACGTTGAAATACCGCAAACAGCATTTTTAGCTGTGTTGCAAGTGGACTAAAGAAATAATAAATGGCGAATATTCGGTTAATTGTTGGTTTAGGTAATCCGGGGCGTGACTATGAGCAAACTCGCCATAATGCTGGATTTTGGTTAGTTGATCAGGTGGCGCATAAGTATGCGGTTACGCCTACTGTTCAGAGCAAATTCTTTGGTATGGTAGCTAAATTTAACTATCACGGTGACGATATCCATTTGCTCAAGCCACAGACATATATGAATGTATCAGGTAGGGCAGTTCTATCCTTAATGAGTTTTTTTAAGATACCTTCAACGCAGATATTAGTGGTACATGATGAATTAGATTTTGCTCCAGGTATTGTAAAATTTAAACTAGGCGGCGGTAATGGCGGGCATAATGGTTTAAAGGACATTGATCGAGTTATTGGTCGCGATTATTGGCGGTTGCGCATCGGTATTGGTCATCCGGGAGATAAAAATAAAGTTGCCGACTATGTATTAAAGCCCCCTTCAGTTGAGGATAAAATCGTGATTTTAACTGCACTTGACCGAGCCGTCAATGTTTTTGATATGGTTTTATCTGGTGAATTTAATTCTGCAATGCGACAATTACATAGCTGATTAATTTGATGGATTTTTAAATGTAAAATCTAATTACTACCCTTAATCAAAATCTAATAGTAAACCTAATTATGCCCCTAGCTGTTAAATGGCAGAATTTACCACATATATGATAAAAAGTTACGACCGGAATTATCCAAATTATTATGGAACATTTGTATCAGATCTAGATGGGCATAATATATACTGATCGTAATTGAAAGCTGGACTTTTTTAATACTCGAAGTATTTCGATTCTGGACAAGGAATATCGCAATAAAAAGCGACGGGGACGAGTCCCACCGTGTACAAAGAAGTACACGAGGAGCGTTTATAAGATATGACACAGTCCAGGATTGAAAGACGAAGAGTATAGAAGATGTGTGCCATGATTCACAATAACATCGAATCAAGTCTAATATCTGACGGGCTGATTGATTTTGTATTCTCAGAAAACTGTGGATGAATTGTAATTGTCAGATCTGAGTTTCGTGGTACGTATTTATTAGGGTGTGCCTGTAGAAAACTTTTATATTGGGCTACTGTTCCGATGAATCCTATTCTGTTTGGAGCATTGTGTAATACGGTTATATCCCTGTATCCCGTGGTTGGATACAAATTGAGGTATCTGATCCATGGATCTATGATTATACTATTTGGATCATTTGGTTTGCCGATGCAACACATTACGTGACCGCCAACTTTACAAACATGCGTATTTTGTTTTATTTCTATAGTTAGCTGGTTGTCAGCTCTTATTAATATAGCCAATGCCATAGCCAGATCATTGCACAGCAGATTAGATGTAGTAATCCCATGTGCCAGAATTTGCTTTAAATTTTCAGTAGTTGCGTTTGTTATGGGGTTATTTATAATTGAATTATAAATTGGATTGTAGATTGAATTGTAATAAAGTTCTGTTTCGGAAAATTTTTGTATCGCATCGGCAGTTTCGGAGAATTTTATTTGCTTGTTCAAGAGCTCCATATGTTTTATGATACGTGTTTTTAGCTTTAGGGTAAGTGCAAACTTTATTGTTGAAGTACTGTTAATTATATGATTATAGTTTTTGCGGTATTCCCTGAATTTATGCTGTATATTGATGGCTGCTGT
>JAUPUP010000213.1 GCA_030917485.1 Pseudomonadota bacterium | reverse complement strand
ATTAATTGCTCAAACAACGCAACTAAATCAGTAGAAACAACTTGCTTATCCAGATTATAATGCATAGAAATTTGACTAATCAGCTCACTTAAACTAACCCCATCCTGTAAAGCAAACCAAATAGCGCTACAAACACCTCTAACACTATAGTAGTTACCCAAATTTAAATTAACAATTACGGCCTCGCCATCAAAGTTATCCGAATACACACCTTGAGAATTTACAATATACGACTTTGCTAACATAAAAACTACCTTTCAAGATTAAGAGCTACGATTGATTCGCCCAAGCTCAATATTATATACTAGATTAAAATTAGATAATATCTCTAACTTATGGGTTATACATAAAACAGTTATGTCCTTACTTAATAATTCACGCATTATTTGAGCTTCTACTAGCGAATCTAGCCCATTAGTTGGCTCATCCATTACCAAAATAGCTGGATTTAAATAAACTGCACGAGCTATTCCTATCCTACGTTGCTGCCCACCTGATAATTTTTGTCCATTTTGTCCAACAGAAGTCTCTAAACCGTCTGGAGAATTTTTAACAAATTCCTCTAAGCCGGCAAAACGCAAGGCTAGCCAAACCTGGTCTTCATTAACCTCAGTTGCTGAATCATAGCAAGCGATATTTTTAAGAATAGAATCATCATAAAGATATATACTTTGTGGAACATAGGCAAATAATTTTTGATATGCTGGAATGTTATCCGCTTCTATTGGCACCCCATCTAGCAAAATTTGCCCAGTTGAATATGGCAACAGGCACATTAGTACATCGATTAGTGTTGATTTACCTGCACCAGATTTTCCAACCAAAGCGACCTTCGCCCCTCTAGGGATTGTTAAACTAATACTTTGCAAAATATTTTGTTCAGCATAACTAAAGGCTATATTTCTAAGCTCAAGCTCTTTTTCAAATTTAAGTGCTTTTTGATTCGAGCTTAACGCTGGTGGTAAATCTACGTTTTGAACCTCCATAAATGAGCTATAGACTTGATTCAATAAGGGCAAACTCATCTGAATTCGTGAAACAGCCATCATTAGGCGATTTAAACTAGGTAATAACTGTGAGGATAACAAAGAGAAAACAGCCAAGATTAGTAAAAGTTCATGGCTTGATTTATTTAACAAGATCAAGAAATAAATCAATAACAGCATTATTGTTACAGCAACAGTCTCAATGATAAATCTAGAGCTCTGTTGTATATTCAAAGATAAAGTCTCCATGCGTTGTAACTTGGCAGATAAATTTTCAAAATTACTGATGAAATTACTTTCTTGGGCATATAGTTTTGTTTCTTTTATACTCCCTAAAGCATTGGTCGCAACTAAATTTAATTCAGCCAAATTATCAGCACGTAAATTTCCAAAGATCTTGGATTTAACTCGAACTACGGATATTAAACTACCGATTATTAACGCAAAAGATGCTGCTAAAAAGATAACAAGCCACGGATTTATAAATAATAGTATTAATAACATTATACCACTAACAAGGCTTTCAGTGATTAGAACACCAAATGGTAAGATAACACTATTCGTCAAATTCTGAATTTGATAGCTGACGCTATTAATCATGCTTAATGAAGAGTTATTTTTATGATAAATCATTGGGGAATGTAAATAATTGCGGAATAATTTATTCCGAATTTTTGCTGAAATATTAGTTTGAAATTTTGACTGAACGCACATTAGGGCAAAAGATACAATATTCTTGACAATAAATGCAAATATCATAAGAAAAACACATACCGATACTGTATTTTTTATTCCAAAACCGACGGGTAAATATCTTGATACTTTTTCTGGATCAATCAATACAATAATCAGTGGTATTACGGTACCAATACCAATAATAGTAATAACACCACTGAATAGAAGCGCAAGGATATAAATAAAAAATGCTTTTTTATCTTGCTTATCAAGAAAAACACTTATTTGTGATAAAAAATTACGCATATAAACCTTGAGATATTTAGTTACTTATTAAATAATTTTCTTTGGCGAATTAACTCACGCGCCACATCAACCAATCCATCGTTAAAAGTGCTACCTCTTGTCATATTAGTTGCATGACATCTACGGTAAGCAAGCACATCATCCAAAGAACATTCACGTAGCCCCATCAAGCGAGCCTTTTGGAACCAAATCATTGCTTCCGCAACTAAAGACGTCCCAAAGTATCCAACCTTCATGAATTTAGATTTTTCAATAAATAAACCGAGCTGCATTGTGCCGACCTGTTTTTCTGTATAAGCTATCTTTCCATCAACGCTAGCAAAATTTTGCAAATGGCAAAAAGACATATCACAGTTTAAATTTTGCATATGCTGCAATTGTAGCTTATTTTTATCTTTATGCCATAAATCATCAGAATCAATAAAAGTAAGATAATCACCTGTTGCCATGGATATACCATGATTCAAGGATTTCCATAGCCCCTGATTGGCATTGGTTTGCACTTTTAATTCGGGATAATTATTAAGAATATCTAAAGTTCCATCGGTAGAACCATCATTAATAATAATAATTTCATCACTAGGATGAGTCTGAGCTAACACTGACTCAATGGCCTCAGCAAGATACTCTTCGCCATTATACACCGCCATAACTGTAGTTATTTTTTTGTTCACTTTGATCACCTTAGGGATAAAATATACTATGCAGTTTGGCTAAGGTTGATATCCCTATCGGCAAATGTTTCATTTTCATGGTAGTAACTCTATAAAGTAGGTGTTTTAATCAGTTGGACTAGATATTTTACCAGACCTTAGCTGACTAAGCGTTAAGCCATTTGTAAATTGGCAATGCGGATAGTCTTTAAAGCTCGTCCATTCACCGCCCCACTCTAGCCCCAAGAGCATAGCACAAGCACCACAGCGCTTAAATAAATCGAGATCATTCCACTGCGGCTTACCAGCGAGCAATGGAACAAAATCAAAGGCTAAGCGATAATTATGAATTGAATCACCACCTTTGGCATTGGTAACTTTTTTACTATTCTTATCGCTACGGCCTTTGGCATACAGGAAATTTTGATATTCGTTATCGCGATAAGTTGAAGTAATCGCAACCTCAACTCCAGCGGCTAGACAATCCGCAATGAATTGACGGCAGAGCTCTTGCATCTTGGGATGTAAATCTTCAATTTTTCGTGAGTTAATCATATTTTTACTCTTTAGCATGTAACAGTTGTTTAGCTGCTTCTAGATATTTGTTTATCACTATTTTTTGATCAAATTCACGTTCCATTTTCTTGCGACCTGCTTTACCCATTTT
>JAUPUP010000212.1 GCA_030917485.1 Pseudomonadota bacterium | reverse complement strand
ACCCTTAATTAATTTCCAAACAAGCAATCCTAATATAAATATGAAGGATAGCCCTTTTTTTGTAAATAAACAGCTTCTAGATTGGAGTGGGGAAAATAATAAATATGCCGCAGTAAGTGCATTTGGAATAGGAGGAACTAATGCTCACATAATATTAGAAGAGTATAAACAAATAGATACTCAGCAAACCATATTTAATAATAAATTATTAATTTTTTCTGCAAAAAATAAACAGTCACTTGAGCTTATTTGCCATGATTTTATAAATTATTTAGAAACCAATCAATTGAGTTCAGCAACTTTATCTAATATTGCTTATACTCTACAGACTGGGAGAGATAATTTCAACTATAGAAAATTTGGAATAGGATCCACACCGGAAGAAATAACTACTTATTTAAAGTATAATTCAACCAGTTATAATGTGTCAAAAATAAACCCTAAACTAGTTTTCATGTTTTCAGGGCAAGGTTCACAATATTCTAACATGGGTATGGATTTATATAATTTATTTCCTTATTTTGCAAAAATTATTGATGAATGCTCCAAGATCGCGGACTCTTACTTAGACACGAATATAATATCAATTATTAGTAATAATACCCATTTAATAGAACAAACACAATATACTCAACCAGTGCTATTTATTATTGAATATGCTTTAGCAAAATTATTTATTCATTTTGGAGTTACTCCAGATGCTATGATAGGGCATAGCATCGGTGAATACGTTGCTGCTTGTATTTCAGGAGTATTCTCTCTAGAAGATGCTATAAAAATTGTATGTACGCGTGGAAAACTAATGTCAACGGCAAAAACCGGAAAAATGATTGCTATTGAATGTACAATCGAAGAATTTAATCAACTCCCAAATAATCATCTTGGAGTTGAACTGGCATTACATAACTCAACGGATAATTGCGTAGCATCAGGTTCAGCTCAATCCATTAATAAATTAACAAATATTATAAAAGATAGATTCAAATACAAAGTTTTACATCATGTAAGTCACGCCTTCCATAGTTATCTTATGGAAGAAGTTAGTAATATTTTCGTAAAAGTATTTACGGAAGTTAAATTAAATAAACCGCAAATACCAATAATTTCTAACTTAACTGGTACTTGGCTAAAAGATGCAGATGCTATTAATCCACAATATTGGGGTCAACACTTAAGATATACAGTACAATTTAAAACTGGTATCGATCAGTTAATTAATAGTAAGTACGATCACTTTTTAGAAATTGGTCCTGGTTCAACATTGTGCTCATTTACTAAAACAATAGCTCAAAATAACAACTCAAGGATCAATGCTATAAATTCATTATCTAATTATAAAAAAACACCATCAGATGAATATTGCATATTAAACGCATTAGGTATCTTATGGCAAAATAATATCAATGTTAATTGGCATGCATTGTATCAAAAAGAAGTTAGAAGACATATACCACTTCCCACATATAGATTTAATAGACAGCGATACTGGATAGAACCGGATACTGAGAATATTATAGAATGTAAAGATTTTAATAAATGGCTTCACCAACCCACTTGGATTCGTCAATTCAGCTTTGACACATATTGCTATCCTATAAACAATAAAGAGCATACCTGGTTAATTTTCACACATCAAGATAATTTTCTTGGACATAGTTTAATTAAGGTATTAAAACAATGTAATCAAAATGTCTTTATAATTGAATCAAATCCCAAGTATAGTAATGTTAACAATAAATTTAAAATTAATGTAGCAAAGGAAGAAGATTATCTAAGAATATTCCAAACATTACATAATAAAGGCGCTTCTAGTATAATAATTTTACATTTATTTGCTTACAGCATTACATCAAAGAATATGATGTCATCTAATGGAGAAATTAATGTGGGGTTAAAAAATGGGTTTTATAGCATTTTATATATGTCAAGGTCTTACCTAAAAATATTCAATAATAATCCTTTAAAATGCGCAGTCATTACCAATAATTCTCAGCAGGTAATCGGAACAGAATTAACTAATCCTATTAACTCAACATTATCTGGATTATGTAAGACAATCCCTCAAGAACATGAATTATTAAAATATAAATTAATTGATATTGACGTGAATAAGAATAAACAAAAAGATTACTCAACATCAATTATTAACTATTGCATTAACGATAAGTGGTTTGAAGTAGATTCAATAGTTGCAATTCGTGAACAATACCTGTGGATACTACGATATCATAAAATAGAAACTTCTTTAAATATTAATCGATTAAAAAATAATGGAATATATTTAATTACAGGTGGATTAGGGGGAATATCACTGACATTGTGTCAAGCAATTACTAACCAAGTTTCTACCCCAACATTTATATTAGTATCAAGGAGTGAGTTTCCACATAGGAGCAAATGGCATGCAATTTTAGAAGACGTGAACCAAACTAAGTTAAATGAAACAGTTAGAACTTTATTAAAGATTGAGGAAGCTGGTGGAACTGTTCATATAGAGCATGGCGATGTTGTAGATGAGCACCAGATTAAGAAAATTATTCAAAAAACAATTAATACCTGTGGAGAAATAACCGGCATAATTCATGCGGCTGGAATAGCCGGACATGGTATTATGTTATTAAAAACTGATGATGAAATACATGAAATGTTTGCAGCAAAAATTTATGGAACATACAATCTGGCTAAAGCCGTGAAAAACATAAAATTAGATTTTGTTATGCTATGCTCATCTATCAGTTCTATAGTAGGGGTAACCGGACTTAGTGATTATAGCAGCGCTAATGCTTGCCTGGATAGCGTTGCCACAAGTAAGCTCTTTAAGGATAATTTTGTTGTTAGTATTAATTGGAATACTTGGTCTACAACAGGGATGGCGGTTAACCAGAATAAATTTAGCCCACAAGAATTTATTGATATAGATAATAAAATAAATAGCGAACAAGGAAAAGAAATATTTTTAAATGTATTACAAAATGCCTATCCTCAAGTAATTGTCTCAAAATTTGATATTATAGAATATTCAAAACTTGTAAATAAGCAGTATATACAACCGGTTCATGAAGAATCATTGGTCGATATAGAACTGGAAGATAATAATTATGTTCCGCCCAACAATGCAATGGAAATGTCTTTAGTCAAAATATGGCAAGAGCTTTTCGGTATTAATAGAATTAGCATTACAGATGATTTTTTTATTTTAGGCGGACATTCATTAAAGGCGTTAAAATTTGTTGAAATTGCCAATAGCAAATTAGGCTGCAAATTAGCACCACAACAGTTATATGAATTTAGAACAATTCAGCAATTAGCTAAGACGATAAATGTAAGTGAAGCCACGTTTAATAATATTATAATTAAGTTGAATACGCCAAGTTCTAATACTAATAACCCAATAAATATTTTTTTGTTTCCTCCAGTTTCAGGAACTATATTTTGTTATGATACTATTGCAAGTAATTGTTCTATCAATTGTAATATATATGGATTACAAGATCCAAGCATCATGGGTGGAAAAATGTTATTTTCTTCTATAATTGAAACAGCTCGTTTTTATTTAGAGAAAATAAGAGAAATACAACCAAATGGACCATATTATTTTATTGGATATTCTTTTGGGGGAACCGTAGCCCATGAAATCTCTCATCTTTTAGTTCAACAAAACCAACATATTAATTTGCTTGCTATGATTGATAGTTGGGCAATTTTTTCAGAACAGCAATTTGATGAAAATGAGTTTAAAAAAGTAATGGCATATTACAACAAAGAACTAACAGCACAAACAATTGACCTTTCCTGGCAACGAATGAAAATACTATTATCCCATAAACCTAGCACTATTAAACAGGATATGCTCCTGTTTAAAGCAACTCAATTATTAAATGAATTCAGTGTTATCAATGACGTTGATAATCACTGGCATTTATACAATAGTGGAATAATATCAGTATACCCAATTACTGCTAATCATGAAACTATTATATATCCTCAACCAAGTTTGAGCATACTTAAAACATTAGAAGATAAAATTAAAGCTACAATACCAGAGTGTTCTTAGTTTATCCTAGTTATCTAAAGTAAACGGAATAAGTTTAAGAATAGTTGCCACTTCTATTAGCTTTCCTGTGCTTGAAACATTAAATTTAAGATATAATTGTTTATCTATGATTGATTGTACAGTGCTAGAGGATATATTTTTACTATCTAAAACAGATAAAATAGTTGCAATTTCTTTTGGTGGCTTATTTATGGATAAAAAATATAATATTTCACGCTCTCTTTTTGTAAGATTTATATTATTGTTGAACTTCTCATTATTAAGTTTGACGCCGAGTTTGTTATTAAGAATACTTATTTTATAGGATTGTATGGTTTGTTGTATCTCATCAAGGCATTTTTTAAACTCTTCTCTTGTTTGTATTTCTGCCTCCTGAGCCTGATTTTTCATCTTAAGCTCCTCAGCTTGTTTTCTATCGGTAATATCAATATTAATGCCAAGTATACCAATAATTTCACCGGCTTGATTTCGTATTGGCATTTTATTGGTTAATAAATATAAAGTTTTACCCTCGCTTGTTACCACAGACTCTTCCATATTAAGTTTAGGAATACCTGATTCCAATACTTCTTGATCCAATTTTCTATATCCATCCACAATTTTTTTGTTCCAATTAAAATCATAATCAGTCTTACCAATAATGCTATTTATATCCTCAAAACCTAAATTTTTAACAACATTATTATTAGCTAAAACGTATTTATAATCTTTATCCTTCCAGTATACATAACCTGGCATCTGAGCTATAATTGATTTAACACAATGCTGGATTTCATTTGCATACATTAATAGGTTTTCTTGTCGTGGCATAGATTGCCCAGTAATTTCTTTAAGACTATTGGTTAATGCAATATGAAGTTGTTCTATTTCAGTTACATCATAATCTGTTAAAAAGAAAAATTTTTCCTTGACAATCTGTGCTTGGGAGAGCCTCCACCTTTTGTAGCTATTTGCTAAGGATACGGATTTTGGATAAACTTGATATGTTTCTCTATTTACTAAATCAGGGATCTTATACTCTTTGCATATTTCCGTCAGGAACTTACCTATCAATTGATTTTGCCATTCTCTGAAGAGTTCTCTGGCTTGTTGATTGGTATAAGTTATTATTAAGTTAGTATCCAATACCAAAAATGAAGTTTTTATCAGATCATAAGATTGCCCAATGAGCTCAAGATCAAAGTAGTTATATTGCATAAATGCCCTAGAATAAATACTTATTTAATCATTATTTCAAAAGCGAATATCTGTCCTGCTATTATCTTGCGTGTTTATTTATTTAGTTTAAGCTTTAAACAGCTAATTAACTTTCTAAATTTGCATTTTTATTACCATACCATCTATATTTATCAATCGTTGAGCTCCATAGCTCATCCATGTGCTCTTTATCTAATGTCGCTAAATCAGGAACATCAGTAACAAGCAGTTTTCCAAGTGCTTGTGCTAACGGAAAAAGATGCTGTGCTTTTTCATTTTGTGATTTAGACCATTTCTCGAACGCTTCCCCTAGATCAGGTGAGGTTTTTTTATACTCTTCTTCTATAAAATTCCCCAACATAATTGCATCCTGTAATGCTTTTGTTGCATTTGACCCAATGTGGGGTCTAAATAGTGTAGATGCATCGCCAATTAAACCAATTCGTCCTACAAAATATTGAGGTAATAAAATGTCAGAAATTATTTGTGTAAATGGTTCTGTAGTCAAATTTATAATACTACAAGGAAATTCAGGTAAATACTCCCTTGCTAAAGTATATAAATAATCTTTATAAAATTTTGGCATTGTACCTGGAAGAAAATTATTATGGATTAATTCCTCTTTTTTTGTAGAATGCATATTTGAAGCATCAAGGTTTTCATATAATACCCAGTTAATAATATAATCCCCATCACTAGCATTTGGGTTGGGTATAGGAAAAAGCAATAGATGTCCATTCTTATACAGATAACGATAATATTCTTTATTATATAAATACCCTAATAATTTCATAGAATCAATTTTGTTTATTTCTAATAACCCACGCCATGCTATATAGTTAACCGTTTGTACTTTAATTTCTGGGAATAGAATTTTCCTCGCCAGTGAATTATATCCATCTGCAAATATAACATAATCAAATTCATAGCGCATATTGTCATCTGTAATCAATTCAACATAGTTGACATGACTGTTAAAAGTTATTATAGTTCTTCCATAAATACAATTTTTTTTGTCAAATTTACTTTCCAAAGCATCATGTAATGATTTCCAGTGTACAGTAACTGCATTATGATACTTGGTTTGAGTTAAAAGTTTTTGTTTACCATCATCTTGCTTAAGAAATGTAGAAAATTCACTCATTAAAAAATATTTAAGATTTTCATCAACTAAATCATTTTGTCTAAGATCTTCAAATAGTTTATGTGGCAACATTATACCAGCACCACGTGCATATGAAATCTCAGTAGATTTCTCAAATACAGTAATATCAAACCCTAGCTTAAGTAATTTTATTGCACATGCTAGTCCAGCAATTGAGGCACCCACTATTCCAATTTTTATATTCATAAATTTTTAGTAAAATAGAAAAAATTAAATCTATATGCATGTAAATGTTCAAAATTAATAAATATGTTATCATAAATTATTAGAGTAAAATTAAGAATTTTTATTATCAAAAGTGGGATACGGCTATTTTATCCACAATGGAATGCAAGCCAAAATACGGACACGCAGCTTAAGACACTGATACTCCTATAAAGTTATTTTTACCAATTTTTCTAAAATATCTTTTTTGCCGTTAATAATAGGTTTATTTTGATTAAATTTTTCAAAATCATTTGGAGATAGTCCCCCAATTGTTTAATGCGCACGCTCATTGTTATACCAACCTTCAATATAATCAAATATGCCTAATTGAGCCTGAGCTCCTGTTTGTTAAGCAGGTCATCATTTTTTCTTATGCAAAATGCAACTAAAAAATCACCAGAAATCAGGCCTTATGGTCTCCATGCTATTTTGTTGCTTCATGTGGAGGAGCACCAATATCAATAGTTAAACAATATATTGAACAGTAAAAAACACCATACCAAACCTTAGAGCAAGATACGCTAAACTAACGCCTTATATTCATGCCCTGAAGAACATGGTTTTACGGCGTGCCGGATAAAATATGTTATGTTAACCCGAAAACCTCAGTTATAATCTAGACGATTATACATAGGTTGCTCCTCTAATTGTTTGGCGTCAACGAGATTGTAACTTAAGGTATCTTGAGGAGCTTCGTCTATGCTTATATGCGGAAAAACCAAATTGGCTGTAAATTAATTTACCGGAATGCTTTCAAGTGGATAAATTAATTTTGATGTGTCAAACCCTTGCTCTTTAGCAACCTCAATTGCTTGTTTTAACCGCACTTGATCAATATTTTCTGTGCGAGCTAATATCCATAAATATTTATGGTCTGGACTACCTACAACAGATATATTATCGTAATCAGTGTTAAGTATCCAATAATCACCATAACCAAATGGTAACCATCTTAACCATTTGGGTAAAAAGGTGACTTTTAATTTGCCAACGTTAACTGATTCGACAAAGTTTGCTATACCAATCGCAATATCTAGATTGTTATCTTTGGTATTACATTTATTAGCAACAACAATCTGCATGTTATTGTCTGGATTAACTGAATAATTAGCATTAATTGGGGCAATACAATTCTTTTCAAATCGGTTAGGTAACCTTGCAATTTCATACCAATCACCTAAATACCGATTGCTATCAAAGTTATTAATTGCTACAATATCAATAGAATAACTTATATTTATCAAAAACGCCAAGATAAATAAAACAAAGTATCTCATAATATTCCCAACTTTTACTAAACTATATTAGTATATATCTTATTTGCATGCAAACGTCCAATTTGGTAGTCTATATACAAGCAATTAATTACATTTGCTTTAAATTAATTAGAGCCTGTTTGAAAACTTCCAATCTAGTACAAAAAGCATTAGATTGACTATAATGTCACAAAATTTTATTCGTAATAGAGTAACTATTGTTCACAAATTTCATGAAATTCTATTTCAATTACTACTTTTTTAACTTCGTTAGCAAGCCATAACGATTAAAGTTT
>JAUPUP010000211.1 GCA_030917485.1 Pseudomonadota bacterium | reverse complement strand
CATGACTGGCGGAGTTAGACTGTTGAGTATCAGATATTGGGTATAAAGTAGAATCTACTTTAGACAGATATTATACGTTGAAGCAGGAACCCACTGAACCAGATGCAGAGATTTGCTGTATCATGGCGTAGGAATCATCGCCTATTTATGGCGGTGAGGAGGTCAAAATACATACACAATAAAAATGTGAACATATTATAAACAATTTAACCAGGTTTATCAATATTTTTTAGCTAACTAGCTTTACTTTTTTTAAGCCAAGCTCTTAACAATCCAAGACTTAGTTTTAGATATCGGCTTAGATTCAACAATAATCACCGAGTCACCAGTTTTATATTGATTAGTTTCATCATGTGCATGATATTTTTTAAATTTCTTTATAACCTTACCCAGCAACGGATGCTTTACCCAACGTTCAATCAATACAGTAACTGATTTATCTCTAGTGTGGCTTACTACAGTACCCACAAGAGAACGAATTACTTTTTCCATCTCCATTATACTAATAATCCTTTAAATATTAATTTATTAACTATTTAGGTACTAGACTTACTTTTATTCAGTCAAGTACCTATAGTCACTTATTCAGGCATTTCTGATTTTTGACGTAAAATAGTCCGTACGCGCGCAATATCGCGACGAACTTTTCTTATTTCACTAGTCTTAGTTAATTGCTGCATCGACACCTGCATACGCAACGAAAAATGAGCCTTCAACAACGATTCTAACTCAGTATTTAATTCTGTAACCGACTTAGTTCTTAATTCTGAACCCTTCATTATGCACCTGCCTGTCTAGCAACAAAAACTGTCTTCAATGGTAACTTAGCACTCGCCAAGCGAAACGCCTCACGAGCCAGCTCTTCTCCAACACCATCCATTTCATATAAAACCTTACCAGGTTGTATCTCCATCACGAAGTACTCCGGTGAACCTTTTCCTCCACCCATACGCACTTCTGCAGGTTTCTTGGAAACTGGTTTATCCGGAAATACCCTAATCCAAATTCTACCACCACGTTTAATGTGACGAGTCATTGCTCTACGCGCAGCCTCTATTTGACGTGAGGTTAAACGTCCGCGACCAACCGCCTTGAGCCCAAATTCTCCAAAACTCACTTTGGTACCACGTGAAGCAATACCGGTATTTCTACCTTTTTGAACTTTACGATATTTTAATCTATTCGGCTGCAACATCTTCACCACCTACCTTTCTTTTTCTTGATGCAGGTTTCCGAGTTGCGCCTGCTTTATCACCAGTTCCTCTTCTACGATTGCGACGGTGTCTATCTTCTTCCTCATCACTACCAGTTACAGATTGCTGTTTTACAAATTTATTTTTAGATAAATTAAGATCGCCCTTGTAAATCCAAATCTTGATTCCAATGATACCGTAGGTAGTCAAAGCCTCACTAGTAGCGTAATCTACATTTGCCCTTAAAGTATGCAATGGAACCCGTCCTTCACGATACCACTCACTTCTAGCAATATCCACGCCGTTTAAACGTCCAGAAGCCATAACCTTAATTCCAACCGCACCAGCTTTCATTGAAGTTTGCATAGCCCTCTTCATTGCCCGACGAAATGCCACCCGTTTTTCAATCTGTACTGCAACTTGATCAGCAACAATCTGAGCATTTAGCTCAGGTTTTCTGATTTCTTCTACATTTAAATGTAGCGGCATTTGAGTGATTTTTTGTAGTTCAAGCTTAATTTGCTCAATACCCTCACCTTTTTTACCAATAATAACACCTGGACGAGCGGTAAATAAAGTAACCTTAATACTTTTAGCAGGTCGCTCAATTAATACGCGACTAATCGACGCCTTGCGTCCAAATTTCTTGGTTAAGTGTGCACGAATTTTAACATCTTCAGCCAATATAGCTGCAAAGTTTTTACTACTTGCAAACCAGCGTGAAGCCCAGTCTTTCGTAACTGCTAATCTAAAACCCCGTGGGTCTATTTTCTGTCCCATGCTGATTCTCCTAGTTATAACCTACAGTAATATTAATATGGCAGGTTTGTTTTTCAATCTTATTGCCACGCCCTTTTGCCCTTGCCGTAAACCGCTTTAAACTTGGCCCCTTATCCACATAAATTTCTCTAACGAATAAATCATCCATGTCAAGACCATTGTTATGCTCAGCATTCGCAATTGCTGATTCCAGCGCTTTTTTAACAATTTTAGCCGATTTTTTTTGGCTAAATTCCAACACACTAAGAGCATTAGCCACATTCAATCCACGTATTAAGTCAGCCACCAATCTACATTTTTGTGCTGAAACACGAATTGAATTTGAACGAGCTTTTACCCCCATAAATCCTGTTATATTGCCCATAAACAAACTCTCCTTTTATTTCTTAGCTTTTTTATCAGCGATATGCCCTTTGAACGTACGCGTCAAAGCAAATTCGCCTAGTTTATGACCAACCATGTTATCTGATATATATACAGGAACATGAGCCCTACCGTTATGCACTGCAATAGTTAATCCAATCATATCTGGAATAATCGTTGAGCGACGCGACCAAGTTTTAATTGGACGTTTATCGCTTTTTTCTATTGCTACCAATACTTTATTTATTAAATGATGGTCAATGAAAGGACCTTTTTTTAATGAACGAGCCATTTGATTTTTCCTCAACTACTATTTTCTACGACGATCGCGAATAATTAAATGATCAGTACGCTTACTACTACGAGTTTTCTTACCCTTAGTATGTAATCCCCAAGGAGATACTGGATGACGACCAGCGGCAGTCCTGCCCTCACCACCACCATGCGGGTGATCAACCGGGTTCATAGCAACACCACGAACAGTTGGACGAATACCGCGCCAGCGTTTAGCTCCAGCTTTACCATAATGACGTAAACTATGATCATCATTACCCACTTCACCAATGGTTGCCCGACAATCAATATGTACTTTTCTAATTTCACCAGAACGCAACCGTAATTGAGCATAAATCCCATCACGACCCAGTAATTGTGCAGAAGTACCAGCAGAACGCGCCAATTGTGCGCCTTTACCTGGACTCATTTCAATACAGTGAATAGTAGTACCCACCGGAATATTTCTAAGTGGTAATGAATTACCCACTTTAATTAATGCCTCACTACCAGACACTACCTGCATCCCTGCAGTCAGACCCTTTGGAGCAATAATATAAGTTTTTTCACCATCAACATAAAACAATAATGCAATATGCGCAGTGCGGTTTGGATCATATTCAATCCGCTCAACATTAGCTATCACACCAGTTTTATTTCTCTTCCAATCAATAATACGGTAATGCTGCTTATGTCCGCCACCTTTATGACGTACTGTAATTCGCCCATGATGATTTCTTCCTGAACCGCGCTTTTGTTTTTCTAATAACGGCGCATGTGGTTCACCTTTATACAACTCAGGAGAAATAACTTTTATAACACCACGTTGACCCGGTGTAGTTGGTTTTAATTTTTTAGTTGCCATTATCTATCTTCCCCTATTTCTGATATGAAGCTAAATCAAATTTCTGACCGGCAACCAAACAAATATATGCCTTTTTCCAATCAGAACGCTTACCGCTAAACTTACCAAAACGCTTGGTTTTACCTTTTACGTTTAGCAATGACACTTTTTCAACTTTAGCAGGAAAAGCCAACTCAAACGCATTCTTTACATCAGCTTTAGTAGCGCTCTTTAACACTTTAAATACAACTTGTTCACGTTTTTCTGCCATCAAGTTTGATTTTTCAGTGATAAGCGGCGCAATTAATACATTATATAAATCTATTTGTTTCATGCTAATTGTCCTTGCTGAAAGTGCTCAAGAGCTTTGGCGGTAAATACAACCACGTTAAAACGCAATAAATTATACGGATCAATTTGATGTGTCTCTAAAATCAAAACATTTTGCAAATTTCTTGAAGCCAGAAATAAATCTTCAGACAACTCATCCACTACAATTAAAACCCTTTTTTGATCCACCGACATATTTTTTAGTATGCCAATAACACCCTTAGTTTTAGGTGAATCAACTTCTATTTTATCAGCAATCATCAAACGCTCATCACGAATTAACTGAGACATAATTGAAGACATTGCTGCACGATACATTTTACGATTAATCTTTTGCGTAAAATTTTCATCGGGGCGATTAGGAAAAGTCCTACCACCACCACGCCACAACGGCGAACTTGTCATACCAGCACGTGCTCTACCAGTACCTTTTTGTTTAAACGGTTTGCGTGTAGAATGACTTACTTCAGCACGCGTTTTTTGTGCGCGAGTACCACTCCTAGCATTAGCTAAAAACGCAGTAACTACTTGATGCACTAAAGATTCATTATATTCACGACCAAACACTGCGTCATCCACTTGAATTGCAGCCGCAGGCTCTTTACCCATTACATTAATAACTTTTAATTCCATCATGCACCTGCCTTAATACTATGACGTATAATAACATCTCCGGATACACTACCTGGAACAGCACCCTTAATCAATAATAAGCCACGTTCTACATCAACCCTAACCACTTGAAGGTTTTGAGTAGTAACACGTACATTACCCAAATGCCCCGCCATTTTTTTACCCGGGAACACTCTACCTGGGTCTTGTCTTTGACCAATAGAACCAGGTGTATTATGTGAACGTGAATTACCATGTGACGCTCTGTTAGATCGGAAATTATGACGCTTAATCACGCCAGAAAAGCCCTTACCTTTGGAAACGCCAGTAATATCAACGAGTTCACCAACATTAAATATACTTGCTTCAACATTACTGCCAACTGATAAACCAGAAAGTTCATCAGCAGTAACTCTAAATTCACTTAAAACGCTGCCGGCTTCAACACCAGCTTTTGCGTAGTGTCCTTTTGCTGCTTTAGTTACGCGCGTGGCGCGCCTGTTGCCAAATGCAATTTGCACCGCATCATAGCTATCTGTTTGAGCAGTTTTGACTTGAACAATTCTGTTGCCCCCAACTGAGATTACAGTAACTGGAATTGAGCTACCATCATCAGCAAAGATGCGAGTCATGCCAAGTTTTTGACCTAATAGACCAAGACTCATATTATATTACCCTTCATTATCATTATCCTAAGACTATACAGGCTTAGGCGTTGATTACAATTGACCAACTATTACCACTTAATTTCCTCCCACATAAATACACTATATACAGCATGTTGACATGAGAAGAGAGGCGATTATACCACAACAATATAATTACTATCTAACTTTTTGCGATTTTTGCCGCCCCTTAATTTTACAATATGCGAGATAACCCAAAATGAGAATAAGCATAATCTGTTGCTATGCGTCCCCTGCTTGTTCTCTGGAGTAGTCCGCTTTGCATTAAATACGGCTCAATTACATCCTCAATGGTATCCGCTGACTCACCAATAGTTGCCGATACCGTATCCAACCCAACCGGACCGCCACCAAACTTATTGATAATTGCATCTAATAATTTTTTATCCATAATATCTAAGCCAATTTTATCTACATCCAGCATATTTAATGCTAAATCAGCAATTACAGCATCAATTACTCCATTGCATCGCACCTGTGCATAATCACGCACGCGACGCAATAAACGATTGGCAATGCGTGGCGTACCACGAGCGCGCCTAGCAATCTCCAGCGCCCCCTCATTACTAATAGTAAGGTTTAATAAATTAGAGGAGCGCTTCACTACCTCAGTTAATTCTTCAGTTGAATAAAATTCCAAACGAGAAACAATCCCAAATCTATCCCGCAATGGATTTGTCAACATACCCGCACGCGTGGTAGCCCCAACTAGAGTAAACGGCGGTAAGTCAATTTTAATGCTACGCGCCGACGGACCCTCACCAATCATTATGTCTAACTGAAAATCTTCTAAAGCTGGATAGAGTATCTCTTCAACCACAGGGGATAAACGATGAATTTCATCAATAAACAGCACATCATTTTTTTCTAAATTAGTCAGCAAGGCTGCCAAATCTCCAGCTTTTTCTAGCACTGGCCCCGAAGTATGGCGTAAATTAACTCTCATTTCTTTAGCAATTATACCAGCCAAAGTAGTTTTACCTAAACCGGGTGGACCAAATATTAAAACATGATCAAGAGCTTCATTTCTATTCAAACTTGCTTGAATAAAAATCTCTAACTGCTCTTTTACTTTTACCTGGCCAATATATTCAGCAAAAGCCTGCGGACGTAAACTACGTTCAATAATTTCCTCATTAGAAGTTTTAGCCGCAGTTATTAATCGTTCACTATCAGACATTACTGCTAAATTATCAGTTTTTATACTCAAAATCACTCCATTTTCAAATTATATAATTCTATACTCTTCGTCTTTTAGTATATATAGCTTATATTTGTTCAACAATTGCAGTCAAATACCAGAACCTATTTAGCAACTCTAATCGCTATAAAAAAATTATAAAAATTTTTTAGACTGCAACCGATCCTTTAATAGCCGGATATGGATCATAGTTAATGAGATCAAAATCTTCATATTTAAAATCAAATATATTATCTATTTGAGGGTTAATTTTCATTAACGGCAAATTTTTCGGCGCACGAGACAATTGTAAATCAACCTGCTCTAAATGATTTGTATATATATGCACATCGCCAAAAGTATGGATAAAATCACCCAATTCCAAATTACATACTTGAGCTATCATCTGAGTTAATAAGGCATAACTTGCAATATTAAACGGTACACCTAAAAACACATCTCCTGAACGCTGATATAGCTGACAAGATAATTTACCCTCTACAACATAAAACTGAAACAAAGTATGACATGGCATTAATGCCATTTTAGCTAATTCACCCACATTCCAAGCCGATACAATCAGCCGCCGTGAATCTGGGGTAGTTTTGATTTGATGAATAACGTCACTAATTTGATCTATAACTCCACCATCTGCACATAACCAACTACGCCACTGAGCTCCATATATAGGACCTAAATTACCATCATCATTTGCCCACTCATCCCAGATTCTAACTTGATTATCTTTTAAATATTGAATGTTAGTATTACCGGATAGAAACCACAATAATTCATGGATAATTGATTTTAGATGAACTTTCTTAGTAGTTACCAAAGGAAACCCATCAGCCAAATTAAACCACATTTGATAACCGAATACAGAAATAGTACCAGTACCGGTTCTATCAGTTTTTTTTACTCCATGAGATAAAACATGCCTTAGTAAATCATGATATTGCTGCATTACTTCTCCCTAAAAAAATATTCACCTGCATTACCGACTATTTCAGCATTTGCACATGCTTTTTCCACAAGTTCCGTAGTAAGACGAATCTGTGCGAGGTTTTCCTTTTGTCTTTGCTCATTCTTATCGCAATATTCATCAAACTGTTTAGCTATATAACACGCTATTCCAAGCATAGACCAAGAACTTTCATCCAAATTGTTTACGGAATTCGGGTCGTTGTTTACTATTACGACCATCTTTTCAGCATAATCATGAGCTTCTTGTATAAACTGAGGCTTTTTCAGCATATTTTTAAAAAATGATATGGACCATAAGCAATAGTTTAGAATGTATTTATCCCCTGAACTAAGGGAATCATTATTCAGTTTAGAGACCAGGGCTTTCTCCTGGGACTCTATAATGTATTTTATTGATAACGGTATTGTTTCATATTTATCATTCTTAGTAATAACTCTATAATGCATTATTATCCTAGCTATAGCTTGATTAGACCTCTTAACTGCTTTCTCAAAATATTTATTAGCACCTGTTTTATCCGAACCATGAGATAATAAAATTGCTATAGCAGACACAATACAAGCATCTACATAAGATCGTTTATGACTTTCACTATCATTACGTTCAATGCCAGAATCGCCCCATATATAGTTTTCTAATTTATCAATATAATTTTCCAGATGTAATTGTGCTACCTTATTTTCAGGGTGTTGTGCAAGAGTATTACATTTCTCAAAAACTTCTTGCGGATTAATAAGCTTATCAGGTTCAGCAATCACAGAACTCGCCAAATGATTATTCGTATTACCAAGTGATATATTAGAACTCCTACCTACACCATACATAGTCTAGCTTCTCCTTTTATAAAACATTAAAATTAATACAATAAATTTAAAATTTGTTTTGTAGT
Organism: Pseudomonadota bacterium; assembly: GCA_030917485.1. Lineage (GTDB taxonomy): Bacteria > Pseudomonadota > Gammaproteobacteria > Burkholderiales > UBA11063 > Aquella. The sequence goes on along the minus strand of JAUPUP010000211.1, from coordinate 18,528 downwards.
TGGCAGCAATGGCTCTATCTCACACAGCATCGCTAAATTATGCCAAATTATATCCTGACCCTCCATCGGCAAAACCTCTCCTTGCCACTTGGTTACTTTTATAACATCCAGCTCAACTCTGGCTGTAGGATAATCCTGAACTATAAAAGATAAATACTCACAATCATCCGCATTAACCAGCACCCCAATTTCTTCCTTTAATTCTCGTACCAGTGCAACAACCGCAGTTTCCCCAAACTCTAGCTTACCACCAGGAAACTCCCAATATCCGGGATGACTTTTATCTGGTGGGCGTGAAGTTATTAAAACATGATTATCCCTAATCAAAACTCCAGCAACAACTTTTATAACTGCACGTTCCCTAGCAATGCTTTGCTTCATATTTCTTATGTACCAACCTTATGTACCAATTATTTACCGAACATTATCTATTTGCCTGATATTTTTTGATATTTCTCAAATAAAATATCGCGAGTTTCAGGGCGAGTACTATCTATTTCAATACAAGCAACTGGACATACAATCTGACACTGTGGTTCATCATAATGTCCAACACACTCAGTACACAATTCAGGATTTATCTCGTAAATTTCGAGCCCTTGATAAATTGCCCCATTCGGACATTCAGGCTCACATACATCACAATTGATGCATTCTTCAGTAATAATCAATGACATTTTATTTCACTTTTCGTATTCTAATTATTCTACTTATTCTACTTATTCTTCTATGTGTTTATTCTTTATTATACAACCATTAATTTGCAGCAGAAAGTTCAATTAAAGCATAGTTAACCATGCCAGCTTTTTTACATCGGTTAATTATATAACCAGACAAATCTGGTGCAGTTTTATATTCAACATAAACCATACCATGAGCAGATAAAATGGAATATTTTTTAATTAACTCCAAACTTTGGGTAAGTAGCTCACTGTTATATGGCGGATCTAAAAATACAATATCAAATTTATGCAAACATTGTTTTAAGTAATGACCCGCACTTTCAAAAACAATCTCTAGATTATTTACTTCTAATAACTTCCCATTCTGACGTAATCTATTGGCTGCTAGTTTATTATTTTCAACAAACACCACCTGTCGCGCATTGCGAGAAAGAGCCTCAAATCCTAAAATCCCACTACCGGCAAATAAATCTAAACATCTTTTGTCAGTTAAATCTTGCCCCAACCAGTTAAATAAGGTTTCACGAACTCTATCTGGAGTTGGGCGTAAATCACCTACACCATCATCAAACTTAAGGATTCGCGAGCGATAAATCCCACCTATAATTCTCACTTTACCCATTTTACAGTTAATCCACAATCAGCAGTTATTAAATTTCTATGTTTTAGATACCTTATTAAATGCTTCATTAAGAAATTCTTTTCTATATCTGCGTTCAAAATTAGGTAATGCATCTAACAAAATTGTCCCATACGGCTTAGTTACTAAACGATTATCACAAATACTCAATTGTCCATAGTCATTTTCATCTCGAATTAAACGCCCAGCCGCCTGAATCAGCCGTATACATGTCTCAGACAATGCAACCTCAAGAAAATAATTACCCTTTTCATAACGAATCCAATATTCTTGCACCATATTGTGAGGGTTTTTATGTGTTTCAAAAGGTAATTTAGTAATTATGACATGAATGCAATATAAAGCGGGTAAATCTACCCCCTCAGCAAATGAATTTAACCCAAAAATAACGCTCGGCTGTCCTTTATCAATATTTTTTTTGTGCTCATTTAGTAATCTCTGACTACCCACAAACTCAGTTTGCAATAAAATATACCGCTGTATCTCTTTAGGCAGTGCAGCATACACTTCCTGTAACTGATTACGGTTAAAGAATAATACTAAAGTCCCGAATCCATCAGTATAATTTAAAGTTTTAGCCAAATATTCAGCTAACTCTTTGGTAAATTGATCACGAGTAGTAAAATCTGGAGCACATTTAAAACGAGGCACTACAATTTGTGCCTGCTTCGAATACTCAAAGCTACTGGACAGCTTACAAGTAATAACTTTATCCAATAAATTTAATCCTAGTTTATGTAAGTAATACTTAAAATTATTACCAATAGCTAACGTAGCCGACGTAATTAGAACAGAATGTACTTTTAACCACAATTTATTTGACAATATATTACCTACATGAGTAAGTCCAGCATTAATTACAAAATCCTCCTGCCCACTCACAGATTTAATTTCTATCCATTTAGCATTGGCATTGTAGCGTGAATCATCCTGGTTGATAATATACTGGCTGGTTAATAATATACTCTCAATACTTGACAAATAAAATCCGAGCTTGCTCAGATTATTTTCAATTAAAAAATCTGCCCCGCTTTTTAGTTTCTCTTTAAATATATCAGCAACTTTAGTTAAATTAGCATATAATTCAGATGCAATATATGCTACACTTACAAAACGCTCATGAAAGGCATTCCCCAGATTTGGGTTTAAATAATCATTTAAAATCAATTGATTATCCGTGAACAGGTGCACATTTTGACGCAACAACTGCCAAATTTCATCTAAAATAACAGTCAAATCAGTTACTTGCTCTAAAATAGCATCGCAAATTGCTACTTCAGCCAATAAATATCCATTATGTCCCGGGTTGTAAATTAACTTAGATAAGTTATGACAATTATCTGAGGTATGCTTTAACTCAAAACTTTTGCTAAAACTGCCCAGCGCATTATCTGCTAGATTATGTCCCTCGTCAACACATAATAAATAATCATCTGGTTTACATGGTAGTACACTACCAGCCCCCAAATTAATATCAGCTAATAATAAACTATGATTAGTGACAATTACCTCACAGGTTTTCAGCTTTTCCCGGTTTAAATAAAATGGGCAACTGCTTTCTTCTTTTTGATTGTACGGACAAGAATAAGCTAAACATCTATCCTTATCAATGGTTATATTAGCCCTTACCTTGTTATCAATCCGAACTGGGGCTAGATCTAAATCACCATCCCAGATTTTTTGGTTAAACCAATGGCGTATTTGCTGCAACTGCTCGCGTTCATGCGCCGCATTATTGAACATATCACCAACCAAATTTTGACTAGCTAATTCCAATTGGTATGGACACAGATAATTACTCCGCCCTTTTGCCATAGCATAAGCAAATTTAATTCCACTATGCCTAATCAGGCTGGGAATATCTTTTTCCATTAATTGATTTTGTAGGGTTTTAGTTGCAGTAGCTACCACTAACTTTTTACCTAATTTTTGCGCAGCAACAATACCAGGCAAAAGATAAGCTAGACTTTTACCAGTTCCAGTCGGCGCTTCAATCAAGCAAATATTACTTCCATCCTGCAAGGAAGGATCTGCAGTTTTAAAACATGCTTCAATTTGCAGCATCATTTGCAACTGGCTGTCACGCACTCTATAATTAGGAATGCTTCTTGTTAGGTTAGCATAAAGTTCTTTTAATTGCATAAAGTCACAAAATTTTAGTTATATTTTCTAGTTAGGTAAGCGACCAGCTTTAACAAGCGTTAACGAGTTCTTCGTTAACGAATTCTTTACTTAATCCCAATCAAGGGCACCACCGGTTTGATACTCAGTTACTCTAGTTTCAAAAAAATTCTTTTCTTTTTTTAAATCAATCATTTCACTCATCCATGGAAATGGATTAGTAACTCCGGGAAATAATTCAGCAATACCAATTTGCTGCATACGACGATTGCAAATAAACCGTAAATACTCTTTAAACATACCTGCATTTAAACCTAATACTCCACGCGGCATAGTATCCTCAGCATAAGCATACTCCAACTCAACTCCGCGACGAAACAAATCACTAACTTCAGCCTTAAAGCTTTCTGTCCATAAATGCGGATTTTCAAGTTTAATCGTATTAATTAAATCAATTCCAAAATTACAGTGCATTGATTCATCTCGTAAGATATATTGATACTGTTCAGCACTACCAGTCATTTTATTTTGTCGCCCTAACGCCAAAATTTGTACAAAACCCACATAAAAAAATATGCCTTCCATAATACAAGCAAAAACAATTAAGGATTTTAATAATTTTTGATCATTATCAGTAGTACCAGTTTTAAAATTTGGATTAGTCAAAGTGTTAATAAACGGAATTAAAAATTCATCTTTTGCTCGAATTGAGGGTATTTCATGATAAGCATTAAATATTTCTCCTTCGTCAAGCCCAAGACTTTCAACAATATACTGATATGCATGTGTATGAATAGCCTCTTCAAATGCCTGACGCAATAAAAATTGCCGACATTCAGGAGCGGTTATTTGCCTATACGTACCCAACACAATATTATTTGCAGCCAAACTATCCGCAGTAACAAAAAACCCCAGATTACGCTTCACAATAAGCCGCTCATCGTCAGTCAAGCCCTGCGGATTTTTCCATAATTCAATATCGCGCTGCATATTTATCTCTTGTGGCATCCAGTGATTGGCACAAGTTGCCAGATATTTTTCCCAAGCCCACTTATACTTAAAGGGAACTAATTGATTAACATCAGTATTGCCATTTATAATCCGTTTATCGACAACGTTCACCCTAGCGCTGCTTTCATTGCAAACCCCGCTGCCCACCATAGCAATATCACTGCCCGGCATATTTTTGTCACTCACATTTTTATCCGCACATAATATTGCATCCATATTAATCACGTTTGCCGCAGTTAGACCTAAGTCAGCGAACTTGGAATTAGTAAGATTTTGTTCCATTTATTTATTACCCCCTAGTAAATACCAACACCGCAAGCAGCGCGGCAATAATTATATTTATATTTTTATATTTCAAATATGTGATTCAAATAATGCATTGACATAATCACTTGCATAAAATGGTCGTAAATCATCAATTGCCTCACCAACCCCTATAAATTTTAAAGGAATTGGACGAACTGAAGCAATAGCACAAATAACCCCACCTTTTGCCGTACCGTCCAATTTAGTTAAAACCAGCCCAGTCAAACCCAAGGCATCATCAAATTCCTTAACTTGATTCAACGCGTTTTGTCCAATATTTGCATCTAAAACTAACAACACCTCATGCGGTGCACCATCCAGAGCTTTATTAATTACTCGTTTTACTTTTTTAATCTCTTCCATCAAATTTAACTGCGTAGGCAGTCTGCCTGCAGTATCAGCTAAAACAATATCAATTTTTTTAGTAATTGCCGACTGCAGCGCATCAAAACACACCGCAGCAGAATCACCACCATCTTGCGATACTACCGTAACATTGTTACGCTGCCCCCACTCCATCAACTGCTCGCGTGCCGCAGCACGAAAGGTATCACCTGCAGCCAGCATTACACTTTTACCCTGCCCCTGAAAATATTTGGCTAATTTGCCAATTGAAGTAGTTTTACCAGCCCCATTGACTCCGACCAGCATAATTACATATGGTTTATGGTCACTAACATTTAACTTTAATGGCTGTTGCAATGGTTTTAACAACTCAAAAATACTACTTTTAAGAACATCTCTTAATTCATCACGCTCTTTCAACCCTTTTAGACTTACCTTTTTACGCACTTCTTCAAGTAGATTCTTGGTGGCGTCCACCCCCATATCCGAGGATAACAGTATTGTTTCTAATTCTTCATAAATTTCATCATCAATTTTGCCTTGCCCAAATATACCAAGCAATTTCTTGCCTAGTCCATTTCTCGTCTTAGACAAACCATGCCTTAAACGCTCAGACCAAGAAACCACAGCACCATTATCTACAGAGCTATTCTCTAGTGTGCTATTCTCTATCGCATCATATTTTACTGTATTATCTTGTGCAGAGAATTGACTAACAACCTCAACCTGTTTAATATCTTCAACAGGTTGAATGTTTTTCTTCTTTTTGAATAAGCTAAACACCATTTCTTTTCTTCTAAATTATTCTAAAATTGTTTTAAGTTTAACCAATTAACCTAGATACCGTTAACACCAAATATTACCTGACACCACTACATTTAGTATGCAGATGCATATTATACCACAATATCTAGCAAGATTAACAAATACAAACTTGAATTTAGGTACTATTTTTTTTAAACCGAGAAATTTGACACAGCAATTGCTCAAACATACTATCTAGTTTAAGATCCTGATTAATATCCAAATTGATTATTTCCATATTGCGCAGCCAAGTTATTTGCCGCTTAGCCAACTGCCGAGTTGCAGCCATACCACTATCTAATAATTGTTGATAACTCAATTGTCCAGCTAAATACTGCCATACCTGATAATATCCGACACAACGCATTGAGGTATCATCTATAGTTAGATCTGAATATTTAAGTTGCAGATATTGTACCTCATCAATAAAACCATCCACTAACATTTTGTTAAACCTGGCATTAATGCGAGAATGTAAAATTTCTCGATTAGTAGGCAAAATCGCCAAATTTAAAAAATTAATTTCATTATCGGGGATGACTTTATTGTGTTGCTGTAGGTAGCTAATTGGCTTACCTGTTAAATAAAATACTTCCAAAGCACGTATAAGCCTCTGCTTATCACTAGGAGCAATTTTAAGCGCAGCTACATTATCTACACGACTTAACTCATCATGCAGTACATTAAAACCATCTTTGAGACCACGCTGAGACAACTCATCACGAATTTTAGCATCAGATTCCGGCAGATGTGAAATTCCATTTAGCAAGCCATTATAATACATCATAGTCCCGCCAACCAAAACTGGTAACTTGCCCCTTTGATTTACAGCTTTAATTAGATTTGTACTATCGCGAACAAAATTAGCCACAGAATATGACTCTAGCGGTGATAAAATATTAATTAAATGATGTGTAACTTGGGACAATTCAAGTACAGATGGTTTAGCAGTACCTATATTCATATCACGGTATACTAGCGCCGAATCGACACTGATGATTTCAATCGGATAATGGTCTGCCAACTTTAATGCTAATTGAGTTTTACCTGTTGCCGTAGGCCCCATTAATAAAATGGCTAAGTTATTCACGAGGCGGTATTATTAATAAAATATACATATAACAGGATTCATTTCACAAATAAAAATAGCTCTGATCAATCAAGTAAAAACCACTAATTTTACAAAAAGAAAGCTATTATTGTCATTAACAAGCAAACTACAAATTACTTAAAAAAAGTGCTGAATTAAACCACTAGCCACAAACAATCCCGTCACCCATAAAATAATTTGATTTTTAGCTATTTCTAAATCTTTTTTAGTTGCCATATCTTTAGCTTGTATATCTTCTCTAGCGGAAGACACAGCAATTTCAATTGCCTGTTCAATTTTACGCGCCTTATATTCCGCCAGTTCTTCGTTTGCACCAAGTTCTTTAGATTTTTTTACAAATTCTAAACTATCAAAATGAGACAATGCTGACATAATTGCAATATCCCTTCATAATAAAACATAACCTACCATAATGGTAACATAGTAAAGTTAAATTTATTTAATATTTCATCCACTACCAGTAAATTCACTATACTTGGTTTCAAGTTTATCCATGTCAATATCAGACGAAAGCATATTTAAATCATAATGCTTGGAAAAAATAAAATGAATAAAATCAATTGCGGCACATCCTTCACCCTTAAGAGTAAAACCATTGCTTCTGCAAAACCTAGAAAAAGTAATTGCCTCATCATATACTTGTTTATTTATTTCAAATGTTTGAAAACTCTGCAGAACTTCCAAAGTATCTCTATAATTTTTAACTTCAATAAGTTTAATCCCCCTTAGTACTTCAACATATACCAGACGATTTATAACAAATTCATTACTGCCATCTTTAAATAAAAGATCTAAAATCTGTTTAACTTGATTGTGACGCTTGTGTTTTTTGCCAGTAAAATCAATTAGATAACTGGAGTCTAAAAAATATCTCATACCATTCTAATTCCCATCATAATCAATTGCACCGGCTAATTTTAGCAACAGTTCCTTAGCATGCTTTTGTTGTTCAGGATTTATATTGTTTAATTTTTGTAAATTAATATCCACACCAAAAAATTCATTTACTAAATCAGTTAAATAATATTGTTCAATATTTTCAATTAATTTTGCTTGAATTATTTTTTCGTTCCTATATAACTCATATGCCTCACCAGATCTTAACCCAGCAAGCACTAACGGAGAATGGGTGGATACATAAAAAGTTGTTAATGGAAAAAACTCACGGAGTATTTGAAGTATTTTTGTTTGCCAACTAATATGTAGATGTGGTTCTACCTCATCAATAAACACTATACCATCTACTTGGCTTAAATCATCAAGATTACTCCATCCACCATATCCAGCAACTATTTCCTGAAAAATCTTTATCACTGATACAAAACCAGTAGATAATTTATCAAAGGGAATTCCATTAAATATTAATTTCCCATCCCCATATGTAAGATTAATAGTAACAGATTCAATTACTCCATTTGAGTTGATATTATTCGTTACCAACCTTAAACTCGGCTCTAATTTTTCAATTAATTTTAACACTGTTACCACTTCATTTTGTTTATTCTGCTGAGACACAATGAACTTGGGGTTGAGTATAACTCGCGATACAAACCAGTTTGCTACTTCCTCGTTAATTAATCCATCACCATTAATGTATGCAATAGTTCTCAGTATACTTTCAGCAAATCGACTATTAAAATCACCCAATATATTTATTTTTTTTGGATCAATGTTTTTAGTAAAACCTCGATTTTTAGCCCCTATAAACACAATAGGTTTTTCACAAACAAGCTGCCAATTCTGTGGCATAACCATTCTGGGTCTCACATTTGTTGCCAATTGTTCCAACGTAGTACAACCCCAATTATATTGAATTTTATTTTTTACTTCTATATCATTTACAGTAATTCCCATTGGTAACTTTAAAACAATATCCTTAAGTGAGTTAAAGATATCAGCTCGACCAAAATAATTTGAAAATGGTCTATTTAAACTAGGATGATCAAATAAACTATGAATAAAAAATAGGCTTTTAGCTATGTTTTCTAGTAACTGAGTCTTACCAATACCATTTTTACCAATGAAACAATAAACTTGCTGATCCGGACTTAATTCTATATCAAAATCAAAACCAAACCCAGCTTGTACAGTTTTAAATAAATGTATCATCTTTTAGTTCCATGTTAATATCCATATTAAGGAATGTGCTAAATTTAATCTGCCATAACTTAAATATTCAAGAATAGCGAGTGTAAATTGTAGCATACTCTACAATAGCAATATACAATAAAATTAATAGATATGAACTCATAAAAAGATCATAAAAGGAATTGAGAATAAATGTCTATAAACCAATTTGATGCAATAGATACACTATTTTTAACCCTATCCATTGCCCTACTCACTACAAACTTAATTTATCGGTTAATGGCAAAATTTAACCGCCCGATAGTGTTGGGTGGGATTCTGTCAGGAATAGTAATAAATTATCTCCATATTCCAAAAGGATACTTTAATATAGACACCTGCGCCGGACTTGGGCAGCTTGGTATTGTACTATTTATGATGTTGGTCGGCAACCAACTAAATTATAAAAACTTATTTAAACGAAAACTCCACACGCCACTCCTAATTTTAAATATGCTAATTCCATTTGTTTTAGGATTCATCTGCACAGGATATCTACTAAAACACGATTATAGCCCCTACACCCAGATTACTGGTATATACAGCAGCCCAAATACGGTTTTTTATAGCCACGACGGCAATTTTAGTAATATACCTTTTGAATTGATTTTGCAAATATTTATCGGATTAGCTGTGTCTATGACAGCGTTTCCGATTGTTTCTATATTTCTAAGTAATGCTAATTTAACCAATTCGATAGTGGGACGTATTGCAATTTTATGTAGTTTCGTTGATGAGATTATTTTTTGGATAATTCTTGGTATTGTGTTGCTTAGTGTTCAAAAAGATACCATCATTACTTCATTTAAACCAGTTGATATAGTTTTTTATTTGATTTTTATTATCTATATAGCCCCCAAACTCTCAAACCTAATTATTAGGCAAATCAAAAATGAGACAGCTATGATGGCATATTTAATCATTGGCTGCTGCATTTCGTCAGCACTGTCTGACGCAGTAAATCTTCACCCTATATTTGGAGGGTTTTTATTTGGCTTAATCTTACCTAAAAACAACCCTACTATAGAATCAGTACGCAAACATTTAACCAGCATGGTAAGTATAACATTACTTCCCATTTATTTTGTTCAAACTGGAATTGTGGCCAATATTCATATTTCACTAGATTTTACGACTATGTTTTTAGTGATAATATTCACCTTAATTGCTTTTCTTGGAAAATCTGGAGGAGCATTCATAACAGGAAGAATACTTGGATTAAATAATAGCAACTCTATTTTACTTGGATCACTACTAAATATGAGGGGAATTATAGAAGTAGTATTGTTAAATATCGGATTAGATGCTAAAATCATCAATGAGAAAATGTATACAGTATTGGTTGGTATGACAATACTCTGTACTTTTATCGGTACCTTAATATCTTTGCGACTAACTAAACTCTCAAAAAACACATCAAAAACAGATACTATAGAACTCAATGAGCTAAAAGAGTAACCATCATCAAGGCAGCTAACTTAATCTAAAAAAATAAATCTCCCATAATTCATACTCAATCAACACCATCAAAAAATCATACAAAAATTCTGCAAGTATAAATATATTTATGGCATAATTCGGTCTGCAAAATTAAGGGATAAATAAATGCGTATTTATAACCGTATTAAAAAAAGGAGAAATTTCAATGCAACCCATGCTCAGACCTTTTTCTAACGCAGCTACACGAGTATCAGGTAACCTCAACAATACTATCCAGCATAATTCAATCCTAAAGAATACCTCAAATGGCACAACTCCCTATTTTCACTATAATCAAACTTGCGCAAACATCAGATCTACTCACAATCATACACTTAATTGCATGGAAGCCACACCCAGCCAAAAACAATTTAACCGGGGAAACCCAATATTAGTTAGATCTCTTAGAAATGTGCCCAGAAGTGAATCATTAATTAAGTCAAACAAATGCCAAAGCAACAAGTTGGAAGAAGCTGGAGGAAAAACTCTATTTATACTAGCTAGAAGTGTAATACCAGAAGGACAACACAGTAATCAATCCCCTTTAGCATTAGATAAACTACATTCTAGTGAGTTAGAATTCATATATAGAAAAACAAACTCTAATTTTATCAAAGAGCTAATAAAACGCAAGGCGTACGGCGAACTTACTTTCAATATTGATCCGCATCGCACAGAAATTAAACAAGTGATACATAAAGTTAAACTCGCTATCCGAATGCATTTTGATACAACATTTAATTCTTCTAGCAGCCTGATATCCAATTTTAATACAAAACTTTACTATTCGGATAAACATCAGCCTATTGCATTTATACTAGACCCCAAGAAAATCATTATATATAGCGCATTCGTACACAGTGTCGCAACACACAATCGGTTATATTTACCAGAATATGTAGATGGTAAAACTAAAGTATGGCATGATATAATAGAAGATTATGTTGATTATGTTGACATAAACCATGATATTAGCGAACCAGAATTATTACTTAGTGATCTACAAAGAAACATACAACAAATATTGCGCAATAAATTTTTAACTAACAGTGCACAATACGGTAATGTCGAAGATAATTTTCTCAAAAATCAATTACAAGATAATGTCAATGAAATATTATTTCTTCCCAAAAATCCTGAATCATTGGACTACATTTGTGAAATTGCCATAGATTTATCTATGCAAGAAGGAGCAATCAAAGGGGATATAGAAAGATATTTGCATCAATCCGAACAAATACACCTCATAGAAAAAATAAAAACTCAATTTCCAGACACACCACTATCTGTAATCTATACAGATAGTGGTAACTCTTCAAGCAAACTAGTTTTAAAAGGTATTCATCAATAAGTTGCAACTAAATCTTCGTTACTACTCTATTGACTGAGTAGTAACGAAGATTTAATCTTTACGTAATACGATATACCAACCCAGACTAAACAATATTAGAGTTGGGGTTATTGCGGATAAAATTGCATTCCAATGAAATAAAAAAGCCAAAAACCCAATTAATCTAGTAGCAAAGAAAAAAGAAATACCAATGAGTATTCCAACGAATAATTTACCACTTAAGTTAATATTTCTACGATTATTGGGAATAAATGCCAGGGCAATTAAAGTCATAGAAATACAAGCTATTGGATACATTAACTTGCCCCAGAAAGCAATATTATAACGTTGAATAGACTGATGATTTAAGCTAAGATGTGTCATATACTTTAGTAACCCCAGAGCTGACATCTCCTCTGGTGTGATTACTAATACACTAAAATATTTAGGCTCAAGAGTAGTTTTCCAGTAGTAGTTACTACTTTCAGAACGAATAATATTTATTCCGGTATAGTCATACTGGACAACCTTGGGCAGTACCCATACATTTTTGTTGATATCATAATGACCCTGCTCTGCAACTAAATATTGCTGCAATTGCAGTTTATTATTATACTTTAATATATTCACTCCAGAAATTGTAGAATCTGGCATAATTTGCTTAATATTAATAAAAGTATCATCTCCGTCCTTACTCCAAATACCCGAATGCAGTTGTGTAGATACTACCTCATGAGTTTTGGTTTTTTTATAAATTTGCGCATAATTATTTGCAACCGGCGCAACCAATTCTCCTAAAATAAAAGTAAACAGGGTAAATAAAGCCCCATAACTCAATAAAATAAACATTATTTTGCGTAACGATACTCCGGAGGTACGAATAATGGCATACTCTGAATAATTAACCAAATTAAGCATTGCTAACATAACCCCGATTAGGATCGCTAACGGCATCAATAAATAGGCATAGTTCGGGATTAGCAAGAAAATATATATAAACATAGCTACAACATTAAATTCACCCTTACCAACCTGACCAATTAACCCTATAATATTAAATACAGCAAATAACATTACAAAAGCTAAAAGCATTAATGCGGTATTGAATAAACATTTTTTAAAAATATACTTGGTTATAATCAACATATTATCTAATTTATTCTATTTTATTATATACTCTTTGTCTCTTGAGAAACCCACTTAAAAATACTTAAAAAACTAAATATACTCAAGCTGTTTCTTTACTCTATAACTCGCAAAACTAGTCACAGGCTTTCAATCCTGGACTGTGTCACCATTATTATAATTTGCAATATTTTACAAAACACCTTGAGTATTTTAACAAAATCAATTATTGCAATTATTGCTTATTTTTAGAAAATAAATATCCCTTAGGAAAGGTTTTTACGTAAGTTAACAATACGGCAAATAACAACATTAGTATATGCACAAAAAATACTGCAATTATTGAAATTTTCCCATCCTTTATATAGCCGTTTAAGGATAAAATAAAATTTTCGTATACCGCATAAATAATTGGCGGCAATACAAAAATCAAGCTATTTTGCACCCTGCCAGTTTGTATGCTGATTGGTACCGCAAGAAAACACATTACAAACATCATAATTGCAATTGAAAGCCGCCACGATAATTCAGATTGTGCATGAGTGCTCGGATCTGAAAGCAATTGACGTACAGTCGAGGTCGGCATCTCCATTCGGGCTTTTTCTAGTGGAGTATACTGCTGCTTTACACTAGCTCTGAATTGATCAAAATGTAACACAATTCTGGTATCCCGGGCACTCATCAAGTCATACCGATTACCATTTATAAGAGTTACTCCAAAAATTCCATTATCATTATCAATTCTTCCAGCTTGAGCGGTAACATTATAAGTTACTGGACTCTCATTATTATCAGTATATTGAAGAAATATTTTTTTAGCAATTCCAGGGTTTAATGAATAATGTTCAAGATAAAAAATTATACCACCATCCTCTTTAAATATTCCCGGAGAAATTATCATATTTGTTTGCTGTTTAGATAAAAATTCAACATAATTTTGTGATTTGCTGGTCGCCCAAGGAGTTATATACATTGAACTAATAGCACAAATTATTGACATAGGTAGGCTGAATATTGCAACTTGACGCAGCCAATAAAATGGCGACAGTCCAGAAGATAACCAAATAGCAAATTCATGATCTTTACAGAAGCGGTTAATAGTAATAACTACAGTCAAAAAACAAGCGATAGTTAAAATCATAGGAAAGCTGGCAATAGTACCATATATCATCATAGTTAAAAGGGTAATTGTAGGAATATTACCAGATGCAGCCTGATCTAATAATTTGAATAACTCGGTAATCGGAAGAATAAACACCAAAACAATAAATATTTTGCTGGCATTACTGACTAATTCACGATAAAAAACTTTCTTAACTAACATTAACTAATATTTCTTAACTAATAACAACTAAAAAAATGGTAAAATTGCGATTACTACAAGTGGTCTACTATATGACGCCATTTTACCATACTTACTTATTACGAAAAGGCAATTGATATGAAATTTAAAATCCAAAAAACCACTCTTGAAATAACTTTACAAGATAAACAATTAGCTACTAAAGAATTAGCTGCTGCCCGCGTAGTATTTAGTTTCTGTCATGAATTATTAAACAACGCTAAGTTATATGTGGCTGATAAATTAGACTATTTAGACGACTTAACTGAAGTTGGAACTATAATCAAATATCCAAGTAAAACCGATAGCAAGCACAATATTGTAGTTAGTTTAGGTGAAAAAAACAAATTCAATTTAAAAAAATATTATACTAGTTTAAATTCCTTAGCAAAATATTTATCTAAACATAAAAAAATTGACAGTATTGATATAATTTTAGAACCAGAAATTGGCAAGTTAGTTTATGCTGACACAATATATTCAGCATATGCTAATTATAATTTTTATGTGGAACAAAGTATATTTCAAATGCTTAATGGAATGTATTATTTTGATCAATTAAAAAGTAAACAAAACATATTAGGTTTAAAGAAAATAAATTTTGTAAATTCTGCAACAGCTAAAAGTACCCCATCTACAGCTAAGGCTGGCTCAGCTATCACTAAACATTCAGCTAGCGATGAGCCATCAAAAAATAAACAACCCTTAGCAAATGCTATTGCCCTATTAAATGGAATTTATTTAGTCAAAAACCTGGGCAACCTTCCCGCTAATATTGCCACTCCAACCTATCTAGCCAAAACAGCACAAGATATGGCTAAACTATCTAAAAAAGTTGAAGTAAAAATCTTAGCCAAAAAAGAGCTGGAAGAAATCGGCATGCACTCATTCCTAGCTGTAGCGCAAGGCAGTAAGCAAGAACCTAAATTTATAACTTTGAAGTACTTAGGCGGTAAAAGCAAAGACAAGCCTATTATTTTAGTGGGTAAAGGCGTTACTTTTGATAGCGGAGGCATTTCGATAAAGCCTAGCGCTAAAATGGATGAAATGAAATATGATATGCTAGGTGCTGCAACTACTTTAGGTATCTTTAGAAGCGTTGTTGAGCTCAACTTACCAATCAATCTTATTGTTGCTGCTCCTTGTACTGAAAACCTACCGTCAGGAAGCGCTGTAAAACCTGGCGATATTATCACCACTTTATCTGGAAAAACCATTGAAATTTTAAATACAGACGCAGAAGGCAGATTAATTTTAGCTGATGCCCTTACTTATATAGAACGGTTTAACCCCAAACTAGTTATTGATATGGCAACGCTAACCGGTGCGTGTGTTATTGCACTTGGTTCAGTAGCCAGCGCTCTTTATTGTAATGATAGTACATTATGTGATGAAATCAAATCTTCAGCACAACAAAGCACAGATACGGTATGGGAAATGCCACTGTTTGATGATTATGAAAAAGGTTTAAAAAATAGCATCGCTGACCTGTCAAATATCAGTAGTTCAAACACTGGCGGTGGCAGTATTGTGGCAGCTAAATTTTTGCAAAACTTTATCAATTATAAATGGGCACATTTAGACATCGCAGGCACTGCATATGTACCTGGCAGCTATGACGGCACTCACGCCAGCAGTGGTGCAACCGGCAGACCGTTTACCCTATTGATGGATTTCTTAAGAAATCAGGCAAATAAAAAGAATTAAATACAAAATAAATAAGGCCATCGTATAAAATATTCATCATTGCACTACTAGGATTGCATTAATCCTTAGCAAATAATAACACTCCCGCTACTTTGCGATCTTCACTAACTAAAAAATTAAAAGTGCGACAAAGTGCCGGAATAGACATAACTTCGGCACCTATCCCTTTTTGCTGCAGATGATGGAATAATTTAAAATCTGGATAAGTAATCTTATTACCGGAACCAAAAATTACCAAATCCGGACCAATCTCAATAATTCTATCCAAATCTTTGATAGTTATCTGCTTTATATCAATAGACGCAAAATCAAATATCGAATTATTGGTTACAATTATATTATCAGTATAATTAACACCTTTAATTGTTACCGAAGCAGATGAATATCCGGTAAATTGGTTATCACTCACAAAATGTACATTAATATCCATAGTAATTTATAAATCATCAATAAAGTATATATTTTAATAAGCCAGCAACTGCCATAATAACAGTAACTCCGACACCTAATGTCAATTTAATCAAGCGCAACTCCTGCACTTTTAGTGTAATCAGTAACTCATTATATCAACAATATTTTATCTGATTCACTAATAATGCAATAAATATCATGAATAATGCCCATAACTCATTTACCCCTAGAGATTCATGCAAATAAATGTAACCAATAACAACCCCAACTAATGGAATTAAATAATTAGTAAGTGAAGCGAAGGTTGCCGAGGTACGGTTAATTAACACCATAAACATAAAATAAACTATTCCAGTACAGAATGAACCTAATATAGTAATAGCAATCATGCTGTTTGAGGATGGAAATGAAATAATCGACCAGTCTTTAAACCAACACGCCACAACAATCAAAGGTATTGCTGCTATTCCTAGAATATTCCGCATATGTTTCAAAGGAGATGCGACAGGCAAATACTTCATTAAAATTAAGCTTAAGGAGAAACTAAATGCGCTTAAAAGTATTGCCAATTCGCCCATCAAGCTTGATTGTGCATTATGTAGATTAGGCATACTCAATATTACTATTCCAAAAAATCCGATTAAAACACTCAAAACCAGTTGTACTGATACGCGTTCCTGGCGAGTTGCGATAGTTGCAATTAACATAGTAAAAATAGGTATCATTCCCATTAAAATTGCACCAACACCACTATTAACCTTGGATAATCCCCAAGCGATTAAAAATAATGGAATTACGCTTTCAAACAATGCAATCAATAAATATAGTAGCCACGGTGATTTACCGATTTTATCATCAATGATATTACTGCGTTTATTGGCTACTAGATAAAACAACCCTAACGTCAACGAACCAATTACAGCTCTAGACACAGCAATATTCAACGGTGAAATTGTCTGTAGGGCAATATCATTTAAAGCATATTGTGCTCCCCACACCAAAGCAATACACACCAACAATACATAATTTACAATAGCTTTATTATTCATGTTTTATTATTCATTTTTCATACATTTTTTATTCAAACAATACATTTTCTTTACCGACCCAGCGAGAAATTATCTCATAAAAGCTTCAATAGCTGACAAAATTCATTAAGTAAAATTTCTTTAATTGCGTCTCACCGTGTACATATAACATAGCATAACAACAAAAATTCTGTACAACTAACACGCTATGCGGTAAAATAGCTGGGTTAAATATGCTTAAATAGTTAATCGTCAGTTAATCATCTACTAATAACAAGTTTATTATAAAGGCTGCAAATTAATGGAACTCCAAACAAAAAACCAGACCAGCGCTAGTCGCTATACTGCATATATGCCCGATGAAAATGGCTACATTAATTACTCTAATGCAGAAGATAAAGTGTGGAACATTCTATATGACAGACAAATTGGCATTGTACAAAATTATGCAGCTAACGCATACCTATCCGGCTTAGATAAATTAGAGCTATCTAACACCAAAATCCCGCAACCAGTTACAGTATCAACCAGACTCAGGGAAATTACTGGCTGGGAAGTAGCTCCGGTTGCTGCATTAATTGATTTTAATTACTTTTTTGAGTTATTAGCTAATAAACGCTTTCCTGCGGCGAGTTTTATCCGCTGTATGGAAGACTTAGACTACTTAAAAGAACCAGATATTTTTCATGAAATATTCGGACATTGCCCCATGCTTACTGAACCAAGCTTTGCCGCCTTCGTTCAAGAGGTGGGTAAATTTGGTGCGACCTTAGACAAATCATTCCAAGTAATGCTGGGCAGATTATTCTGGTTTACAGTTGAATTTGGTCTAATTCAAGAAAATCATGGCTTACGTGTTTATGGTGCCGGAATTTTATCTTCAAAGTCTGAAAGTATCTATTCAATTGACAGTGAAATTCAACGCCGTGTGGAATTTAATTTAATTGAGGCATTACGT
>JAUPUP010000210.1 GCA_030917485.1 Pseudomonadota bacterium | reverse complement strand
ATAATATTTTCAATGGCCTATATATAAAATCGAGAGAACTTAATTCTTTGAATACTTTTATTGCCATAAAAGATTTTATAAATAACTCTGGTAATAATCAAGCAAAAATCATTAATCTAACAAAGCACTCATATAATAATACCTTATCAGAAAAAGAAGAACTTATTTTATATTTAATTATTTTTGGCAAATTTGACAAAGAAATCGCTGAAATCTTAAGTAAAATTTATTGCTGTACAATTTCTAGAGATGGCATCACCAAATGTGTGACTCGCCGACTATATACCGAATTTAACGTTGTCAACCGCAGTGAATTAATTATGGCCGCCTATAAAAGTGGAATATCCAATCATTTGCCCAAGTTATTAATTCAGTTTAATAGCATTTTATAAGCATTCAATCATTGGTTAGCTGTCAAATAAGCTGGATTGAACTACCGCCAAGTTTTACAACAGTACTAAAAAAATAGGGCAAACTTATAAATATCTGCCCTATTTATCTAAAACCCTCTACCAAAACCTGATTCCGGAACCAGCAGTTCTGCTATTTTTTAAATTAAGCGGTTTAGCTTTGAGGATTATGGCTTCAGTAGTTTTAACTTTTCCAGTCACCCGATCTACCGGAGTAATCACAACGTTAAATTCAACACCAGCATTAGCAACAAAAGAGCCCTCACTGAAAACCTTGATTTTTTTAATTTGATCATCGGTAATTCCAATTAATTCACCCGGTAACCAACTACTATATTTTAGATAGTTATATATCGAATTAGTCGATTGCCAGTAGCTGGGAATATTTTTATCAGTGAAACTTCTGAAAGGTACCGAAGCACTCCCATTCGCATACTGATAAGAGCGATATTTACCAGTTGCCCGTGATTGAGCCAAATAAACTGAAACGATTACCTCCTCGTGCGGTTTTAGCTCAATTGTTTGTGGCGGTATAGTATAAGTTTCAACTGTCGTAATGGTTTTTGAATCAGTAGAGCTGCTATTATATTCACCACTTACTTCAACGGCAACCTCCCCTTTGGAAATAAATGGTATCTCAATTCCACCTTTAACTGTAACTTTATTGCCAATTTTCCAGCCTCGCGTAGTTGAGGTAGTTACACTATTACTGATAGACTTACTGTAGGATGACGTAGTTAATTTTTGCGGAGTATCCAAGTTATTGATCAAAGTATTTTTACCAAAATAAATCGAACCAGCATCCGAATAAGCTGCTTTTCCAACAATTTCTGCCAGCGAACCATTTTCATCCCCATTAATTTCCAGCGTCGCCTCACCAGCAATCCAGCGATTGGTTCCTGATGGCCATTTATAATTTGGCCAATCTGGAGCCTGCCATCGTTGTGGATTCAGCCCTGTTTCAATTACCGTTTTGATCGTATTTTCATCCAGTAAAATCCCTTCGGCGCCGGCATAGTTTATCACGCAGCACCAAAATGTACTTGCCATGATAAATTTTAGACAGCGGTTAATTTTCGAGTACCTAGCCATATTTTTCATAATTTTCTCCAAAATTTATAATCCTCAATCAAGGTCACCCCCTATATAATTGGTGACCTTTATGCTGGACATATTATCTAGTTTTTAATTCAACATCAATTGACCAATCAAAAGAACGATCCCCATTAGTGACATAATTAACCAACCATGGAGCATCATCATAGATTAATCCAGAAGCATCAAACAACAGCGTTTGGAATGAGTTAACTCCAGTACAGGGATTATCGGCATACATTTGAAGGTAGCCAACGGTAGTTTTACCACCGGTCCGCGGGTCAACATCCACTAAAGTACAGCTAACATTCACCTCTGGGTGATCTGAAAAATTATCTTTAAAGTCAAGATGACCGGTTTTGTCACTGTCTATCGGAAAATCGCGGTAACTGATTTCACGGCCCTGCTTGACATCACGGGAACACTGCTCAATCCTTAGATGATTATTGGCAAAGGTTTTATTTGCCAGATTGATATGAATATACTCATTTTGCAGACAATTTAATTGCTCAGTTTGTGCTGAGGCTAGTGCCGGGATGGAAATAAATGCAATTAACGTAATAATTTTTTTCATGATAAGATCCTTTAATAAATAAAATGACTAAAGTTAAAATATATTTGCTTAATAAATGACGTTACGCACTCTGGTTGTTTCATAGTTTGATTTCAACTAAAAACTGAAACCAAACTCTAAACATAATACGCCAGATGTAACATCTGTTAATAATTCTATACATTTGGCACCTCCTTTCATAAATGATAAAAACTGGCAGCATTAATACAACTGGAAACTGGTTCATTTTTGTTATAGCGCAAATCTCTCCACCATAGCACACCATCTTGCAGCGAGAAAATTGCAGGCGGATTCACGGTTAAATTTCGGGTTAAATCTGGATTTGGCAGCATACCCTGCATAATTTTCAGGTTGTCCTGACTTAATTTAGAAAACTCTGTAGCACTGAGAAGAGCACGCTTTTGATATATGTCATAAATTTGGTCAACGCCAGTTTGGAGAGTCTCAATTAACAGCTGTTTATTCTGGGCATTTCCTGAGGTAAAGAAATATGCATCGCCCAATGCCACCCACTGCTTTCCATTATTATTAATTAGCGTAATTCCAGTTTTATTGCTGAAATCATGGGCTTCTTTTACCAAAAGTCCACCAAATTTACGCCCTTCTACTTCATTTTGACAACGATCCTGAATCTGCTGCTTTTGGGTTCTGGTATGTCCGGCAGCAAATGAATCACTGCCAAAGTGTGCAGCAAATCCTTCATAAGCATATGCCAAGGTTAAATTCCCGGCATAAGCAGTCTTTAGTGCCAAACCATGCCCAGCCAAATAACTTTGAATGGCATTATTATCAAAATGATCATTACTGTTGTTGGCTAATTGAAGATAAACTCCCAGAGAAACCGGAATATTTCCCACACAAAGGCCTCCAGAAATTTCGTTGAAATCACAGTTATCCTTATCGCTGATTTCAAGTGGTCGCTGATTTTGTTTATTAAACTTGTTTCGTTCATCCATGCTGCGGATTTTTGTCAGATATTT
>JAUPUP010000209.1 GCA_030917485.1 Pseudomonadota bacterium | reverse complement strand
CCTGCCGTAGCTCGGTTAAGAGACAGTTAGTATATCATAGTTGGGCGGGCAAAGCTGCGCTAAATTAACGCCTTATATCCATGCCCTAAAGAACATGGTTTTACGGCGTGCAGGATAAAAAATCCACCGTTTGCGCTAATAGGTATATAATTCGGTATGATAGCAGTTATCAGTGATATAGGCTGAGTAGTGACGTTTATTTTGCTTAATCAATGTTTCATGTTTTTGCCATTGTTGATTTGAGGTACAAGTTAGAAAATTGGTGTACCTTTGTAACAATTACTGAAATTATGACATTTCTATCGGGATATAATGCGGAGTTTTAATTATGTATTTCATTGAAGTTATTAGTACTTTTTTATTGTTTTTATTTATCGGGGCATTTTTCTCGCCATTATTGGGTGGATGCTTTAGTGTAATGTTGGTATTTACTATCCTGGTTGGATTGATCATATTTTTCAGCTTAAATTTTGTTTGGTTTTTAGCTGTCGGTGGTGTAATTTACATTTTAGGGTTTTTACATAAGTATTTACGTTATCGTAAGTTATTGGATATCAATCAATATTTATCAGCGCACCCGGAATGTAAGCTAGACGTTGGTGTAGCCTGTTATAACTGTCGCTCATCAAATCTTACCAATCGTGGATTATTTGGAAATAGGAGTCGATTGCGTTATTACACTTGTGCGCAATGCGGGACTACATTGTTTAGATTTAAAGTGTTATAAATATAATCTTCGTCTTTGGTTTATTTGCGCAGCTAAAGCTAAAACTGTGGTGTGTTTTTAGGAAGGTAGATGTAAACTATGTATGGCTCAATTAGACAGTTAATTTTAGACACCGAAACTACTGGACTCAAACCAGAGGATGGGCATCGTATAATTGAGTTTGCTGCATTAGAAATGGTCAATCGTAAATTAACTGGTAGATATTTACACTTGTATATCAACCCGGAGCGTTCAATTGATGCTGGGGCGGCTAGAGTTCACGGCATAACTGATGAACAGGTACGCGATAAGCCTAAATTTAATGAAGTAGTGCATCAAATTATTGAGTTTATTCAAGATAGCGAGTTAATTATTCATAATGCTAAATTTGACATGGGTTTTTTAAATTATCAATTCAATTTAGAGCGTAAGTCTAACCCGTTGATTAGTACGGTAGATTTTTATATTAAGAATGTAATAGATACTTTGAGCATAGCCAGGCAAAAATTTCCGGGCAGTAAAAATAACTTGGATGCATTATGTGATAGGTTTAAGATTAGTCGGGCAGGACGTGATTATCATGGCGCTTTAATTGACTGCCAGTTGTTAAGTGATGTGTATTTGTCGCTGACTCGTGAACAAATTAATTTATTGGGTGAAGATTCTACTGCTACTCTTAATAAGTACAAGTTTGATAAAATTAATACATCAGATTTGAATCTAATAACTATTAGACCGAGTATGCAAGAAGAAGAGCAGCATCAATTGCAATTGCAAGAATTAGATAAAGTATCCAAAGGACAGAGCGCCTGGTTTAACCAAGCAAAAAATTAGAAACAAACAATAAATATCGGTAATAGTATAAATATCCTAAATATGGCAGCTAATAATACTCCTCGTTTTTTTGTATTGATTCCTTGTGCTGGCGCTGGTTCTCGTTTTGGCGGTAAATCTGGAGCATTGCCTAAGCAGTATGCTAAAATTGACGCCAAGACTGTTTTACACAGAACCCTAGAGGTTTTTATTCACTTACCGATAATTGAGCAAATTATTATAGTGGTAAATCCACATGATAAGCATATAGATGAATACGCAGCTATTTCGCCTAAAATTGTTATAGCTAGGGTGGGTGGTGAATATCGTGCCCAAAGTGTATTGAATGGGTTAAGATACCTATCTTGTCATGGAGAGGATTGGGTATTAGTCCATGATGCGGCGCGCTGCTGCATTAGTGCTGAGTTAATTCAAAATCTAATTGATAAAGTTGGCAGCCATCCGGTGGGAGGTATTTTGGCGACTATTGCAACTGATACGATAAAGTTGGGGCAGAGTAATAAAATACTCCAGACCTTAAATCGTGAGCAAATTTATCTAGCGCAAACTCCGCAAATGTTTAGATATAAAGTTTTGTTGTCTGCATTGAATAATACAGATTTAGCAAATACTACTGATGAGGCTGCTTGTGTTGAACAACTTGGGCTTGAGGTTTGCTTAATTGAGGGCTCGCAACGCAATATTAAGGTTACTTATCCTGAAGATATAGCCTTAGCTAAGTTTTATTTAGGTGTTAATTAGTGTATTCGCGTATTGATTCTAAAGATAATAATATTATTAAACAAATTGTTCGTTTAGCATCGAATAAAAATTATCGAGATCAACTCCATTTAAGCGTGGCGTATGGTTATCATTTAGTTGAGGCAGCACTAGAATATGGTGTTCTCAAAAAATTATTGGTAGATGAAAAAGCTTTAGTAAATTATTCAGGTTTAATACAAAATATCCCAGATGACCTTATTTATTTGGTTTCTAGTAAAATCATGGATAAGGTTAATTTGTTAGAAAGCAAAGTTGATCTAGTGGGAGTGGTTGAATTTCCTACCAGACAACTCAGCTCTAGTTTATATAGCGAAGATTGTTTAGTTTTAGAAAATATTCAAGACCCTGGAAATTTAGGCGCTATTTTGCGGATTGCTAAAGCTAGTGGCGTAAATAATATAATAATTTCAAAAAATAGTGTAGATCTATATAATCCTAAGGTGCTGCGTTCATCTCAAGGGGCGATTTTTGGCCTTAACGTATATGCTGAGGTTGATATTGTAGAGTTTATTAAAAACTGTAGTAGTGCTGATAATATTGATAAGAGTGCAGAGGATAAGAAGGTAAAATATAAGAGTGTAAAAGATAAAAGTGCAGAGATAAAAAATCCTTTGATAATTGCAACTGTGCCTAATGCATCAGACAGCTTATATAAAGTTAATTTGAGCAATAAACCGGTGGTTTGGGTTTTTGGTAATGAAGGCGCAGGTTTGAGTGAGCTCGTTTTAAGCATGATTAAACAGCAAGTTTCTATTCCCATGCAAAATAATACTGAATCGTTAAATGTAGCAATGGCGGTGAGTGTATGCCTATTTGAACAATTACGCCAAAGGCTTGAATAATGTTATTGTGTAGAATATTTTTAAATGGATTAATTTTTTTATTGGCTTTTCTGCCACTGCGAGCGCTGCAGTTTATTGGAGGAGTTGTCGGCATTATTGCTATGCGATATTCTAAACGTGCAGTCAAGAGGTTGCGTAACAATTTACTCATTACTGGTATGTGTAGTGAAGCTAATCTTGATAAGATGGTGAAAAATACGGCTCGAGAATGGGGTAAAACTTTGTTTGAAGTTGTATGTATTGCTTGGCATCGATCTTACAAGCATAATGCGAGTTTAGTTACCGAAACAATTAACTATGAGGGCATGGAAGCGGAAGCGTTGAGTGATAAGCCCATAGTTTTTTTAACCCCGCATATTAGTAATTTTGAGATTGCGTTAAAATATACAGCGCATCGAATACATACTAAAGTCTTTAATGTATTATATAAACCATCTAAAAATAAATGGTTTAATCAGATGATGTTAAAAGGTCGCATGGAGGGCAATATTAACCCGCTGCCGACTAATCGGTTGGGATTATTTACTTTGGCTAAAAAACTCCGGGCTAATGGAATAGTGGGCATTTTACCGGATAGTATTGCAAGTTCTGGTGATGGAGTATGGGTAAGTTTTTTTGACAAGCCGGTTTTTGCGACCACATTGGCGGCTAAACTGGTTATGACTCCCGGCGCTGCATCTTTCATTGTTGCAACTACCAGACTTAAACGTGGATTTAGAGTAAATTACATTCCGTTTGTTCCAGTGAGCGCTGATATTGCCGGCGTGGTACAAGAAATATACAAGGTAATTGAAAATATTGTATTGGAGGCGCCAGAGCAGTATTATTGGAGTTATGATCGATTTCGTGTACCTAAACATGCTCCATCATTAAATTTGAATGAAAGTTAAATGAAAGTTAAAAGCGCATGAATATTGTGACGTTGGTAGTATTGTTCATTGTTCGGCTAATTAGTATGCTGCCGCTAAATATGATCGGTAAAATAGGTTCGGCTTTGGGTGTGGTCGGATTTTATTTAGCCAAAAATCGGCGTAATGTTGGACTTAAAAATTTAAGTCTATGCTTTCCGCAAATGAGTATAGATGAGAAACGCAGTATTATTAAGCAGCATTTTAAATATTTAGTCACTAGCGCCTTAGAATACGGCTTAGTATTTTATGCTAAACCAGAACGGCTTAGGCAATTTATCCATTTAAAAAATTTTGAGTATGTTCTAGAGCATTATGGTAATCGTCCGGTAATCTTGTTGTGCCCGCATTTTGTTGGTCTTGACTTAGGCGCTATACGGCTTACTTTGGATATTGTTGGGTTTAGTATTTATTCACGGCAAAAAAACAGTCTAATTACTGAGAAATTGAAAGAAGCTCGAATTAGATTTATCAAAGATCAGGGCGGAGCGGTATTTGCTCGCCAGGATGGTTTAAGACCTATTTTAAAACGCTTAAAAGAAACTAAGCAAGTATTTTATTATTTGCCGGATCAGGATTTTGGGGAGCGTGATTCAATATATGTACCAT
>JAUPUP010000208.1 GCA_030917485.1 Pseudomonadota bacterium | reverse complement strand
CTATTGTATCGTCCGACCATAAACAAATTTCTAACTTGCCCATGAGCTGCTATAAACTGTTGAGCTGAAGCTGCGGATTTAAATCGCACCATTTGTTCTTTCGCGAATTAAATTTAGACGTGGTTACATTGGCGATGGCTGTGCATAGTACCAGATAAATCGGAAACGATAGTGTGTCCCATTGTTCTACCCATTATCCACGTAAAACTTAAAATAAAAATTATAGATATCGCACCGAATAGCGTTAAATTCGGCCATAACGATTTTTTTATGGTTATCTTAATTTGTTCTGGGATTGTATCAGTAATTTGTTTGATTTGAGTAGGTAGCTCTTTTGTTATCATGTTTGAAGTATCTAAAGTCGTATTTTTAATATTATTTACAGAATTTATTGTTTGTTCTTTGTAAGACAATATTACTTTGGTAAAATCATCATTAATAGATTGCAAATGCGAGTTTAAAGATAAATCAATGTTTTTAATATTATCTTGTATATTAGTAATTTTATTGTCCAATGAATCAAGATTATCATCTAATTTTTTAGTAATATTACTAATTAGGTTAATGTTATCTAGGGAGCTAATATTAGATGCATTTTCCGGATAATTTTTTTCGGATTTAGATGTAACAAAATTGTTAAAATTATTTTCTAATTGATTAAATTTATCTAATAACAATTTATAGTTGTCTGCTTCTATTCCTATTAATAGATCATAATCTAGATTATTCTCTTTAAGATCATTTATTAACTGGCTAATTGATTGTAGAGTTCTTTGATCTAAGTTAATAGATGATGCTAAGTTATCTGCCGCTGAATAATCCTTTTTTACTAGTAAATCTCTAAGTGTTTTTAGCTTATTTAGAGTGGTATCTATTTCAATTATAAAAGTAGATAATGAATCACCAATCATTTTATTATTGGTATAAATATTTTCACTTAGATTTTTATAAAAAAAATATAATTTATTTAAAAGTGGATTCATAAATTACTAACTATTTTAAAGAAGATTTAATAGGTTTTCTTTTATTCTTATTAATTAATTTATTATAAGAATCTTCTAGCTCAGTATGTGTAATTTTACAATCATTATCGTTAAACCATTTTGCTATTTCAGCAAATGTATAGCATTTTTTTAGTGCCAATCTAATTTTTGTTCTGGATAATTTAGCTATTTCATTTGCAGTAAAATTTGTTTTTGGTTTGGACTCTAATTTGTCTAAATCTGAGAAGATTTTTTCCTTATTAAAACTAAAATATTGTGTCATTAAATTAATCTCCAAAAATATTATTTAAGCTTTTTATTTTAAGTTCTTGGATGATTTTACTATAATCTGATTTTATATTACAACTAATATTATTTATTTTTTCTTGTTCAAGAATTGTTAATTTTATACCATAGGTTTTTTCATATGAATTTAACAAATAGTCATCCGGAATATGGTACAAATGTAAAAATCTCTTAGCATATAATAAACCAACTGGATCTGCTATTAATAGAATATTTTTAGCTGTTACTAACCACTCTTTTTTAATTACTTGACTTTCATTTTTTAAGCAATACCAAACATTATTGAATTTGTAAGAATATGGTTCAAATATTTGTAAATCTTTTGCACTTGGTATTATTGGAATAATGTTTAAGTATTCAAGATGGAGTTTTTTATTTTTAATGTTTGATATAACTGAAGTTAGCGTTCCATAATTAATATCTATTATGTTTTTTTCTTTGAGAATAGTGCATATTTCTTTAAGTGTAAATTTAGAATTTATCATCCTAATAATCTTTGGATATAAATTGATAATTTCTTCGACTTTATTCATTATTATAACTTATTAATAAAATATGCTCTATTATATAATATATTAAAGTACCACATTAGTATAATGTATAATAATAGCATAAAAAGACAGCAAGTATATATTTAAAGCAAACCAGGCACGATGGCGGTTGTATATACATTCTACGAATGTAACAAACGCGTGTGCTTTAAGGGTAATCCCTTAAAAAACCTTAGAGGTGAAAATGATGGAACTAAAGAGTGCAAATGTATTAGTAAGATATAATAAAGAACAAAAAAAATATCATCAAGAAAAAGCAGATAAAGCTCAAATGTCATTGAGTGAATTTTTACGCCAATCTGCAGATAATGCCGAAATAATTATTAAAGATAATATGGTTTTAATGAGAGTAATTGAAGAATTAAACCGAATTGGGAATAATATAAATCAAATGGCAAAAGCAGCAAATTCTGCTAATTTAAGTGGTAAAGTATCAGATGAAATGTTACGTGAGTTTTGCTTTAGATTGCAATTGTATACTTCGGAAGTTAAATCGCTTTCTGCTATAGTCAAAATGAAAGTTGATTGAGATGTTAATTCGTATCAGTGGAGGTTCATCTGGTATTAAAGAATATCTGGAACATGGGCAGAAAAGTGACAGATATTATTTTCGTGATGAATTAGATACACGAGCAATTTTAAATGGTGATTTAGAGACAACGGATGCGATAATTAATACTGTTGATGATAGACGTGATAAATACTTACATATTACACTTGCATTTAAAGAAGATTCTATCCCTGAAGAAATGTTAAAAAATATTAGTCAGGAATTTCGTGAGTTTTATTTTAAAGCATATAATGATGATGAACTTCATTATTATGCTGAGGCACATCTACCCAAAATTAAAAGTTACCTGAATGCTAAAACTGGTGAAATGATAGAACGGAAACCACACATTCACATTGTAGTTCCGACAATTAATTTAATAAATGGTAAGCCTGTATTTCCTAGTACAAAAATTAATATAAAGTTTATTGATGCATTTCAAGAGCACATTAATAGCAAATACGGTTTAGCATCCCCAAAAAATAATCCACGTTATAAAATCAATGAAAATAGTGAGTTAATTTCGCGTTATAAAGGTGATGGTTTTAAAGGTAAAAACCGGGAATTTCGTGAGCAAATATTTGATGAAATAATTGCAAAGAAAATTGGTAGTTTTCCTGAATTAAAGTTGCATTTAGAACAGAGTGGTTATGCAGTTAAAATACGAAATGAGGGTAAGAGCGCCGATAAAGAATACTACAATATAATTGGCAAAGATGGTACTTCGTTAAATTTACGAGATAAAGTATTTCAAGCTGAATTCTTATCTAAAAGTATACAAGATAAAATTGAGTCAATGAAATCTGATATGGTATATGTTGAACCAGCTAAAAATGGTAAAAAAACTGATTATGAATATCAAGAATTATTGACTGCATGGAATGACTATAAGGCATATGAATATAAGTACCTTAATTCGGCTAGTGAATTAGAACGTAATCGGTTTAATAAGCTACCTGTGGAAATGAAAAAAAAGTACATTTTGTTAAAGCAAAATGAATTTTATAAGGATATTGACAATGCAATTAGAAGAGATATTGCAGAACATGGAACAAATGGACGAGAAGAGCTTGAGCAAAACTATAGTAATGCAACTACTGGCAATATCAGAGCAGCAGATGAAACAATTGCAGATATTGGAGATACTCTCAAACGAAGTGATGCAAATCAAGCAAGCTTTGTTGGACGAGAGCGGAGACAGCGAATTGCCGAACGTTACGCAAGAATTATTGGACGAGATCAATCAGAAGTCCGACGAAATCCTACAGATTTCACACAGTACCAATACCAAATTGGAAAATATAACCCAGTAGATGAAATATCTAACCGGATTAAGCTTACTACTGTAGAAATTAGGGAGTTAGCTGTTAAGTATAATGCTGAAATACAAGCAGATGTACTATTAGAGTTACTGGAAAAAACACATGGAGTTAATCCGGAGCTTTATCGTTTAACTAAAGATCAAAATGGTGCAGATAGGGTGGGGTGCGGGTCGCGTAATTTGAATATTACGGACTTTTGTGTAAAAGAAATGCATTTAAGTTTGAAACAATCTATTGATGTACTTAATAATGTATATAACATGCAACAAGACATTAATCGTGAGCCTGGTTGCAGGAAACGGCATTTGTATTTAAGTCAAGAATATCGTGAGTGGTTCAAAGAGTATAAGGCAGAGCGGGCTAGAATCTTTACTAAACATAAAGATGATTTTAAATCTAAACGGATAGAGATCATAGCTAAATACCAGGACAAAATTGCTGCGGTTAAAGCTAATGAGAGCATTACTTATAAATCCAAAAGAGAGCAAACGAATGTACTAAAAATTGATAAGCTTTTAGAACTTGAATCTTTAAGCAAAGCAAAAGCTGCTGCTGATATAGTTCTTCGTGGTGAGTATAATCTCGAAATGCAGAAAGCATATCGGACATTTTTAGTATCTAAAGCAAATAATGGTGATGAAGCTTCACTTACTGAACTTAAGAGACTTAGGATTAAATTTGAAGATATTGCAAAATCTGGAGCTGTTAATTATGTGGATAGATACCAAGAGTACAAGCTAAATATTACGTATAAAGTTGATGATAATGGTGTTATTAATTATCAGCACAATGGCAAAACCATAATCCAAGATCATGGTAAGCGAGTATCTATAGTAAAGCGCTCTGATGAAAATGTAAAACTGATCTTAGACCTGGCTGTCCAGAAATTTGGTGCTAATATTGCTCTTACTGGTAGTGAAAGTTTTCGCCGACGAGCTGTTGAAGTTGCGGTTAAAAACAACTGCAAAATTAATTTTACTGATGAGTTTAGTAAATCTCATTACAAAAAATTGATTACAGATTATAAAGCTAATTATGAACAATTAAATGCAAATAAACAAGCATTATTTGCAGGTAAACCACAAACGTTATTTGTTAGTGGAATAGGGCATAAGCAAGTTATAAGTAATAATGGGCGGTGTAGTAAAGCAACAGCATTGGAGTTTACAAATCCACGTAATGGCGCTAAGTATGAAGTATCGGGTTACAGAATTAACTTTGCAGCAAATAATCTTGTAAAAGGGCAATTTGTGGAAGTTAAGCTAGATAGTGCTAATGATATAGTAGTACGAAGTTCTGACCTTGAAAGGGAAATTCGCAAGGCTAGAACAAAGCATATAGAGCAGAATCGGCAAATATTTCTGGAGCAAGTTAAGTCAGATTATGGCATTATCGAACCAAAAGCTGAGTATGTAGGTAAATTACTCACTTTCGGAGAATACAAGGGTAAGTTCTATGCTGTCATTGCCAGTATGGATGGAAAGACCAATAAAGTGTGGAATAACGAGCTTAAAACATTATTTGCGAAGCAGGGTATTATAAAGGGCAGCATGGTAAGTGTGGTTGTTCCTGATACCAGAACTGTAGAAGTTCAACTTGCAGAAAAGAGAATATCAATCAAATCTGCAGTTAATATTATGTCTGATATTTTATTAGATGTTGACATACAGAGTTATGGGAAAAAGTATCATAGCGAGTATTTGGGGAGAGTTGTCCAGGTTAAACCTGTAACGCTTAAATCCGGTCGTGAAACCCATGTTGTATTGTTTAGCGACAATTTGTCCGGAGAGTGTAAGTCTATATATGTAGATAATATTAATAGCTTGAAAGCTAATGATTTTGCTTATCTTGGGGAAACTGGGTTCAATCGTTATGATATTCTTCAGCTTAATGATAAAATAGAAACCAAACGAATGGAACTGATAGGTGGAAATGATAATAAATCCGCAGTGATTGGTGAAATTTCTCGAATGGGGTTAAAAGATATACGAGGGAATGAAGTATTTTTTGTGGAGCTACGAACGGATGTCGGAGTGATTACTAAATATGGCGATAAGGTGAGGGCTGAGATTGAGGCTTTGGGATTGAGAGTAGGTGATGGAGTAATGATTGAAGATAAGGAACAAGTGCTGACTATCAAAAAAGAGCAGCACTTAATTGTTGTATCCAAATTGGATAAAGATATTGATAATGTAGTGGAACTTCAGCTCGAAAAAATTATTGAAACTATTGAACCACAGCTATTAATAGAGATAGATTGAGGGGGTTAAAATATTTGTGTAAATTTTATTCACTGTTATAAAATCTGTTGGTTTGAATTTGCGTCAAAATAACCCTAGATTTAAATTTAAGATATTTGAGGGGTTAAATATCTTATGTAGCAAAGATTATTTACCTTATTTTGAGATTAATGATAAATTTTCTAAAAATAATCCAGGACAATTTATAAATTCGGTAGATAAAAAATTACATGAACTTGGAGCATTTAATTAGTAAAATTCTTAAAATATTATATCATTTTAGGGGTAATTTATATGGCGCTTATAAAGCAAATTCAAATTGAAGAAAAGATATAAATTAAAATACCAGCATCAATAAATTTGGTTGATAAATTCAATGAACAATTAACGATTTATCAAAAAAATTATCCTATAAATTCGCTGAATTTTGATCCATTAATTAGAAAAAATTAACAATAAAAATATGCAAACCACCTTCCGCCCAAAAATCGTAACATGTTGTTTTAATCTCTGTGGGTTAATTCCTCGCAGCTTGCTGCGAATCTAATTATTTAACCGGAGGCTTGCCTCTGGATAAAGCCTGCGCTAATAGCTGTGTCCGTTCCAGCAGGGAAAATTTACCGTAATACCGCGTTGCTCTGCTGCGCGGATAGGTAAATTTAGGGTACGGCGTTTATTGTAAAAATTTTAGCCATTAATAACTCTGATTGAATAAATATTGTAAACTGGGTAATAATCCATGAGCCACCTGTAAAGGGAGTATTAAAAATAGACATTATTATTAATATTATGTCTCCAATCTATATAGTGGGGTTTTATGCTTTATTTATTCAACGTCAAATCTTAAATAAAAACAGCAACATAAAATTGCGTATACCAATATTAAAAAATGTGGTATTACAGCAACCTTAATCTGAAACCTGTCACTTGAATTATACCTTAGCTCGGTAGGCAAAGATGAGTTAACCTAAGAAGGTTAAATATAACATTTTATTATGATGCGATTTAGTTAAATAATTCTAGTTAATGAGTATTTATAAATAAAAATTTATAAGGTTAACTAAGTATTTGTTTAGAAGAGTGTCAGCAAAAAATTTTTAGTATTTAGTATAGTTAATACAGTAAATAATATTAGAAAAATTACATATTAAGTGGTAATCGAATGTATAAGATTAAACTATCACCATATCATAAAATATTCTACAACGAGTGGAAAATAGATCCTAATAGTTGTAGGTATAATATTATTTTTGACCAAACTTTTTCTCAAACGTTAGATATATCCAGACTAAATAATGCGCTATACCGTTTTATTTATGAGCATTTGATATTTAATAGCCATGTTAAAGAAATTGATGGAGAACTATACTGGATAAAGAATGAATTTATAAGTAGGCTTGAATCTTTTGACAGTAATCATTATAATCAACAAAACTTGTATAAGTACGTATCTAGTCAATTTGATATAGAGAAGCAGCCATTGTATAGGGCCGCAGCATTTAAAAAACAAAATGGAGAATACAGATTAATAATAATATTACATCATATTTTAATTGATGGTAATTCGTTTGACGAATTTATTACAATAATTTCTAAATATTATAATGATGAGTTACATAAATCCCTTATAAACCTGGACATACAACTAGAGATAATTCGGGCAACAACTGATAAATTAGAGAACTTATTAGAAGTCAACTATCTCCAGCACAAACAGTTTTGGAGTAATCTATTATTAGGAATAGAAGGGATTGACTTAAGATTTTTACGATTAGGAACTTATAAACAAGCGCAAGGATTGGATAGCGATAAATATAATCCAATAAAAGAAAGCAAATTTAGTTTTTCTGAATCTGATACTCGCAAAATAAATGCAATATCTAATAAATATGGCTTAACTCCTTATCTATACAGTCAATTTATATTTGCCCTATTGTTGTATCGCTATACAAGTCAAGATAAATTTGCAATAGCGTATCCCATAGTTATAAAAGAAGGACATACTCTGTTAAATGGAGCGCAGATAAATAGTAATTTTATTGTGTATGACTTTACTCGGGATATTACAGTGGTTGAACTATTTAGCCAACTTAGCTCTTTCTTTAAGTTTTTGAGAAAAGGTAATCTTAAATATGGATATTATCCGGTATATAAAATTATAGAAAATGGTAATAAAGACATATTAAATACTGTATTTGCGCAAACTAATCTAAAAAACACTAAATTTGATTTTACTGGTACTGAAACATTGAGTGTTAATAATGAATTTAATATTGACTTACCTAATAAGTTTACTTTTGAACAAGAAAATAAAAACAATCAATTAAATTGTCGAATTAGATACAATACTGCGGAAATTGATGAAGAGCTTTTATCAGCCTTTGTTAACCATTACAAAATGCTGTTTATGAACATTTTAGCTGATTTAGAACATAATATTACTGATAAATTACTTATTGACTACCAAATATTAGATCCAAAAGAGTACAATAAAATAGTCTATGAATGGAATCAAACAGAACAGATATATCCAGATAATAAAACTATACATCAATTATTTGAAGAACAAGTAATTAAAACCCCAGACAATATTGCTGTTGTTTACGAAAATAATCAGCTTACTTATAGTGAATTAAATAAAAAAGCTAATCAATTAGCGCATTATATTAACCACATCTGCCAAATTATGCCGGAGGATCTAGTTGCACTATGTTTAAATAGAAACGAATACATTTTAATTAGTATTTTTGCTGTTCTAAAATGTGGAGCAGCTTATGTACCAATTGACCCAGATGATCCTATAGATAGAATAAAATATATATTAACTGATACAAAAACAAAGGCCCTATTAACTAATGACAATATAGCTAGAGTTATTTACCCAATTTATGCTAATGATTTTAATATCCATAAAATTGTAATAGATGAACAAAATGTCCAAAATGGATTAAATGTCCAACCGGACAGAAATTTAAAAAATAAATCCGCTAGTAATAGTTTAGCTTATGTGGTTTATACTAGCGGAACTACAGGCAACCCTAAAGGAGTAATGATTGAACATAAGAGCATTATAAATTATGTTACCTATTTAATTAAAGATAATCAGCTTGATGAGAGCAGTGTGGGCAGCCAATATGCAGGGTTTGGTTTTGATGCTTTAGTAATTGAAATATATCCGATTGTTTTGTCTGGGGCAAAATTGTGCATTATAAAGCAAGATGATAAAATGAGCCCTACTAAAATTAATGAGTTTTTTATGAGGCACAAAGTTACTTATGCGTTTTTACCTACACAAATGGCTCAAATGTTCTTTGATGTCCATAATGTTGGTTTAAAAAATTTAATAGTGGGTGGAGATAAACTTAAAGCATTTTCTCGTCAGAATTATAGAATTATGAATGCATACGGGCCTACAGAAGCCACTGTACAAACAAATTCTTTTATAGTTGATAAATTTTATAACAATATTCCTATTGGTAAGCCAATTTATAATGTTACTAATTATGTATTAGATGCTAATTTAAATCCTTTGCCTATAGGAGCTATAGGAGAATTGCATATTGGTGGGGTGGGAATAGCAAGAGGATACTTAAATCTTCCACAATTAACTAAAGAACGTTTTATTTTAAACAAATTTCAAGATAAAGCTTATGTATTATCCGGTGATAATAATCACCTCATAGATAAATTTGCAGGGTTATATAATAGGATATACCGAACTGGAGATATGGTTAGATGGCTTCCAGATGGTAATATTGAATATATAGGACGCTATGACTCTCAAATTAATATGAATGGCTATAGAATAGAATTAGATGAAATAAAAAGTAGATTATTAGGATATCCTGGTATTAAAGATGCTATAGTTATAGCCGATATAAGTAATGCAAAAGTATGTTCATCAGTTATATTAATAATTGCGTATTATGTTGCCGAAGTCCAATTAAATGAAACAGATATATTAGATTATTTATCGACCAAATTACCTTATTATATGCTCCCCTCCTCTATAAACTATTTAACTTCAATACCGTTAACTTCTAATGGCAAACTAAATAAATTATTACTGCCCAAACCTTATTTAATCTCTGTTAATTATAAGGCTCCTCAAAATAAATTACAACAATTATTGGTTGATATATGGTCTGAGATTTTACATATTCCTACAAAAAAAATTGGAATATTGGATAATTTTTTTAAATTAGGTGGCAATAGTATTCTAGGTATTAAATTTTTGAATATACTCAATCAACGTATTAGTGCTGATATCCAAATAAAAGATATGTTTTCACATAATACTATAGAAAATTTATGTTATTTAATCTCTAATACACAAAAGCAGTCCATTTATAAAAATTATATAATTAAAGGTACTAATTTTAGAAATCTATATAAACCATTTAATCTTAGCAATATACAACAAGCATATTATTTTGGTCGATTAAGAAATAGCTTAAAAGAGAATAATTTCTCGGCACACTTATATATGGAATACAAGCTTATAGATATTAATGTTTTGCAGTTAGAAAAGGCGATAAATAAATTGATATGCCGCCATCTTAGCCTAAGAACTATCTTTATTAGTGGTAAACAACATTATTTAAAAAAATATCCATATTACAAGGTAAATTATTATGAATTTAGTTTTTTTTCAGAATTAGAAGCATTGAGGTCAGAATATAGCCATAAATGTTATGAGGTTGGAAAACTGTGGCTGTTCGATATCTTAGTATCCAAATTGGACAATCAATATATTTTTCATTTTAGTGTTGATGGATTAATTATGGATGCAAGCAGCATGCAAATATTTTTTGATGAATTAACTAAACTTTATAATAATTTGAATTATGAATTACCTAACTTAAAAATTAATTATCGTGATTATATTATTCAATATAATAAAATAAGAAATAGTGATCTATATACCAAAGCGGAAAAATATTGGGTATCTAAGTTAGATGAATATAATTTTGAACTAAACTTACCATTAAAGGGTGCATTAAATTTAAATACTACACCATCATCAAAATTTGTGCGCATTACTAAGGAATTAGATTCTGCAATATGGAATAAAGTAACACTAAAAACAACTTCTTATGGGATAAGTCAGACAGCATTATTGCTATGTGTATATGGTCATATATTAAGTTATTGGTCTAATCAGATAAAGGTATGTATTAATTTGACATTATTTAACCGATTGCCGTTACATGAACAGATAACCAAGATTATAGGTGATTTTACAGTTTTAGATATTTTTAATTATATAAATATTGTAGATAAAAACTATATAATAGCAGATATTTTTAGAATTAACCATAATAAATTGTGGGAAGATATAGAGCATAGTTTATTTGATGGTATAGACTTTCAAAGATTAGTTAGAGAAAAATTATCATTGTCAGGTAAAGAAATAATAGCCCCGGTTGTATTAACTAGTCTACTAGGATTTAATTTTGCGGATGAAACAATTTTAAATGATTCATGTCGTGGAATAAATTATTCAATAACTCAAACTCCACAAGTATGGATAGATAATAAAGCTTATGAGAAAAATGGCAAATTTGTAGCTGAATGGGATTATGTTGAAGAATTATTTGATAAAAATGTTCTTGAAGCCATGCATAAACATTATTGTGATTTTATTGAATATTTGTCTACGGCGGATTGGGATAAGGATGTTTTTATAAATTTGGCAATTCCTACACCAGATGCAGATATAATAGAATCGGCTAATGCTGATACAACTGAAATTAAGTATCATAATACTTTGTTTAGCTGTTATGAGGAAGCCGTGCGTAGTTACTCTCAAGATTCTATTGCTGTTGTAGATTGTAACTTTAATAATAAATTATATACTCATAAACAGATAATAAATGATAGCAATATATTGGCAAAATATATAGTGTTTAAAAGTATAGAAATGAACCACTGTTTAGCTACTCAGGGAGAATATTCTCAGCTAATTGGCATATTAAGTGAAAAAGGTTATAATCAGGTTATTGGTACTTTGGCTATAATGAAATCTGGTTTTGGTTACGTACCATTTAATATAGAGTGGCCAATTTTAAGGATAGTAGAAATATTAAAACATTCTAAAATTAAAATACTGCTTATATCAGCCAGACTATTTAATAATAAAAATCTCAAAAAAGCATTAGAAACTGTATGCAATCTAATAAAACTGGAATGTATAGTAGACATATTTAATGGTGATGTAACAAACCAATTATCTCATATAAAATTACCTAGAGTTAAAGACTCTGATATTGCGTATGTTATTTATACCAGTGGTACCACTGGTAAACCCAAAGGTGTAACAATCAGCCATAGTGGAGCATTAAATACTATACTTGCTGTAAACAATAAATTTAAAATTAGTGATAAAGATAGTGTATTAGCTTTGTCTGATATAAGTTTTGATTTATCGGTATTTGATATATTCGGCTTACTCATTGCAGGCGGTAAAATAGTATTTCCTTCACAAGATAAACTAAAAATTCCAAGTTATTGGCTAACATTAATTCATGATTATAAAATCACAATCTGGAACACTGTACCACAATTAGCAGAATTGCTGATAAATTCGGAAGTAAATAGTGATTTGTATATTGCTTACTTACGTTTATTTTTATTGAGTGGTGACTGGATACCTGTTACCTTGCCGGAGTTAATTAAAGAATATTACCCTAAAGCAAAAGTAGTTAGCTTGGGCGGTGCTACTGAAGGAAGCATTTGGTCTATATGGTATAGCATAAATAATGTAGAACCATATTGGTCTTCAATTCCATATGGCAAAGCAATGCCAAATCAGAAAATATATATTTTAAATTATGATAAAAAGCACTGCCCAATTGGTGTTGAAGGCGATATTTATATTGGTGGGGTTGGAGTAGCTTTAAATTATTGGCAAGATAACGCTAAAACTACAACAAGCTTTATTAATCACCCTAATTTAGGTAGATTATACAAAACTGGAGATATAGGTAGATGGAATAAAAATGGGTATATAGAATTTATGGGGCGGATTGATAATCAGGTTAAATTAAACGGTTATCGGGTAGAAATTGGTGAGATAGAAAATGTGCTGTCAAATTATTCAACAATTAAACAAGCTGTGGTTTTATTAAAATCCTCACAAAAAACATTTATAAAGAAAAAATCAGGTAATCAATTTTTGATAGGATATTATGTAGCTAAAGATACTATAGATAAAACTGAACTATCTGTTTACTTAGCACAATATTTACCAGATTATATGATACCAAGCCAGTTTATTCATTTAGATAAATTACCACTAACCCTTAATAATAAATTAGATAGAGAAAAATTACTAAACTTAGACGTCATTAATGAATATGAGTATTCACAGCCAAAGAATGAACAAGAATTATTGATCTGCAAATCTTTTGCTAAAGTACTAGAAATAGATGAAGTTGGTGCAGATGACGACTTGTTTATATTAGGTGGTAATTCACTATCAGTAATTAAAGTTGTTGGAGTTTTACAAACACATTTTGATGTAAAGATTTCTGATGTTTTTAATTATAGAACTCCAAAATTATTAGCCCAAAATATTAATTTTTGTAAAAACTTTATACAGAAACAATTGCTCCAGGTTAAATTATTATATCAAAATATTAGAAATAAAGCACATAATCCCAATTTGATAATGGCTGATAATAGCTACCAGGTAATAAAATATGATATAGATTTAAGAATAAGCAATGTTTTATTAACTGGGGCTACTGGTTTTTTAGGCTGTAATATACTAAACCAATTATTAATTTCAACAGATTATAATATAGTTTTACTAATACGGGCAAGCAGCCAACGCGAAGCTGTTGAAAGAATAAATATGAAATTTAAATTTTATTTTGATAAAAATTTAGAAAATTTATATAATACGCGTTTAAGTATTTTAAAATCCGATATTGAACAAAAAGATTTAGAATTATCATCTATAGAGTATCAGAATTTAATCCAGAATGTTGATGCGGTAATTCATTCGGCAGCTTTAGTTAAACACTACGGAGAATATAAAAAGTTCCATTCAGCAAATGTTCAGGCAACGGTTAATTTACTTGAACTAGCTAGGCTAACTAAGTGGAAAATTTTTCATTATATATCTACCTATGCGGTATTAAACTTTTGTAAAAAATTAAATAGTGCTACACATATTGTTACTGAAGATGATTTACCGGATCAGTTATTAGAAAATTCTAATGTTTATGTAAGAACTAAACTAGAGGGTGAAAAAGAGGTTATTAAGTATCGACAATATGGACTTAATACTAATATTTATAGATGTGGTAATTTAGCCTTTATATCTGAGAACTATCGTGCACAAGAAAATATTCAAGATAATGCCTTTTTTAATTGGACAAAATATATTTTAAATATAGGACAAATAGCAAATGAAATTAGTCATGTAGAGATTTCTCCCGCTGATTTAACTGCACAAGCAATTATTAAATTGTTTAATAAAAAAACATTGTATAATGCTACATATCATGTTTTTAATCCTTATTTATTTTGTATAAAAGAAGATTCTGTAAAATTTAAAGAGATATCGTTAAAAATAGTGGATATGGATGGGTTTATAAATTTTCTAATAAATAATTTTAATACAATAGATTATGAATGTTGTATTAAATTTTTAATGTATAACTGTTGGTTGGATAGTAGTATTATTGAAAACATCAACAATATTCAGATTTCACAAATAAAAACACAATTTATTTTAAAGCTGTTAAATTTTGAATGGGTATCATTAAGTAATGAAATATTTAATAAATATCTTAATACTAATTACACAATTTAACTAAAGAGAATGGTTATGAATAATACTATACTAGACAATTTAAATTTAAATGATCAACAAAAACAAGCTGTACAACAGCTGATGAATGATTGGCAAAATGAAGTGGCTACTTTAAAAAAGCAACTATTTGTAAAAACTTCCCAAGACAAAATTAAACCCAATAAACAGAAATTATTTGAAGAACTTGAAAGAATTGCTGCAATTATCCCCTACCCACTTTATTGGACTGATGCAAATTTTGTGATTTTAGGGAGCAATGATACTATTATTAAAGCTGTAGGTGGGTCAAGAGATACTATTATCGGCAAAAGTCCCCACGAATTTTATAAAAAAGAACAAGCAGAAGCTATAATAGAAAACTGTAAAAAAGTCATAGAAACCAAAACAGTTCTCTATCATGGTGAATCAATAGAGGATATAACTACTGGTGAGATTAAATATTTTACTGGTATTAGAGGCCCCATTTTTGACGAATACGATAATGTTATTGGAATAATCGGCACTTGTATAGATATTACAGCTCAAAAAAATTTAGAAAAAATTCATAACGTGTTTGAAGAACTCGAGAGAGTTGCAGCAATTATTCCATATCCACTTTATTGGACTGATACTAATGTGGTAATTCTGGGCGCAAACGATACTATTATTCATGCTGTAGGTGGAACACGTGATGCTGTTATAGGGAAAACTCCTTATGAATTCTATAAAAAGAAACAAGCAAAATCCATAATGGAAAATTGCAAAAGAGTTATAAAAACTAAAACAGTTCTCTATCATGATGAATCAATAGAGGATATTACCACTGGTAAAACTAAATATTTTACTGGTATTAGAGGCCCAATTTTTGATATGCATGGAAATGTTATCGGTATAATTGGTACTTCAGTTGATGTTACTGCGCAAAAAGAAGCTGAATTTTTAAAATCTGAACATGAAAAACATAAAATTTATGTTGAAGAACAAGAGAAATTTATTAAAATTGTTGGTCAAATGGCACATGATATTCGTTCCCCACTATCAACATTAAGAACACTTGCCCAAACTGCTGAAGAACTTTCAGAACAAAAGCGCATTACTTTAAGACGTGCAGTTATAGGTGTGGAAGATATTACTAATCATATGTTAACCCGTTATAAGCCACAAGCGTCTGCTTTAACTGAAAATAATCAGCGTCAATATGTTTTGGTATCTGTAATTTTATCAGAAATAGCTAGTGAAAGGCGTTACAGATACCAGGATACATTAATAGAATTTGAGTTTATAATTAATAAACCACAAGTAGATAATTTTGTCTTTATACAAATTGAACCTAGTAACCTTAGGCGGATGTTGTCAAATTTAATTAATAATGCTGTTGAATCTTTGCCTGAATCTGGCGGTAAAGTAATGTTGATACTAATCTCAAGCCGTGAATGGGTTGAGATTATTGTTGAGGATAATGGCAAAGGCATATCTCGTCAAATTCTAGATAAGATAAGACAAAAAAATTCAATTACTGAGGGGAAGGCAGGTGGGTTTGGGATTGGACTTACTCAAGTATTTGATGTTGTTGAAAGTAACTATGGTAAATTTCAGATTTATTCAAATGACACTATGCCTGACCGTGGTACTATTGTAAGGGTGAGGTTTCCTAAAGCTACTGCCCAACAATGGTTAGCAACTGAAATAAAAATAACTAGTAACGATACAATTATTATTGTAGATGACGATATTTCAATTCATGATGCTTGGGATTCAAGGTTTGCTCGTATTGTAGAGAAAACGCCAACTATTCAGATAAAACATTTTATGAGTGGCAGTGAAGCGTTACTATTTATTAACGAAATTCCTGATAAGCAAAACTTTTGCCTATTGAGCGATTATGAATTAGTTAAACAGAATTTAAATGGGTTAGAAATTATTCAAGAAAGCGGTATTCAGCGTTCAATCTTGGTGACTAGTCATTATGCTAATTTAGAAGTGAAAAAATTAGCTGACCAAATGGCGGTAAAAATCTTACCCAAAGATTTGGTATATAGTATTACTATAGATATTGAGCAACTTCAGCATAAACCTGGCGAATTAGTAAATGTACATATGGTAATAGTAGATGATGAGATTGAATCTGTAAAGCGGTTAATTACTGATCATTATGCCCACTTAATTGTTGATGTGTACCATAACCCTTTTGAATTTCTTAAACAAGTGGATAAATATCCCAAAAATACTAAGATAATAATGGACAACAAATATTATTATAATGGTAACGAATTAATAAGAGACATAAATGGCGCGATTATGGCTAGTCAGCTATATGTAAAGGGCTATACTAATTTATATATATATTCCTGGGAAAAGTGCGATACGCCGGAGCACGTAACATTAATTCTAAAAACTGATATAGAAACAATGGCACATCTGGACGAGCTATGAAATATATAAATAAGCTAAACAGATATTTTAACCAATCCCTTTAAAAA
The DNA here is from genome assembly GCA_030917485.1 of Pseudomonadota bacterium. Taxonomy (GTDB): domain Bacteria; phylum Pseudomonadota; class Gammaproteobacteria; order Burkholderiales; family UBA11063; genus Aquella. Next base: position 6,900 of record JAUPUP010000208.1, on the reverse strand, counting down.
TCCACTATAGCTTGGAAAGGTACTTTTATTATCACACGCAAATCTTAGGTCTTCATCTTGTAGCGCAGCGATATCTTTTATTCCCATATATTTTTCATATTCGTTATCGTAAAAAGAAAATTTTGCCTGAGATGCTGCTTTCCAAAGAGAAGGAGCTCTAACTTCCAAATCATTCATAATATCAGATTCACTTGTGAGATCAATTTGATAATTTTCTACAATATCCATTAAAATTGATAAATTATAAACCACACTCTTTTTGTTATCCAGGTTTTTGGGTACACTTTTGGGGGAGGTTGGCCAATTTAGCGAATAAAATAACGGTAGTTTGTCATTAACTGATATTATTGCAGGCTCCATAATAATAGCAGCATGTTCTAGTTCATATACATTTGCATATATTTCCTGCAATAGATTAATGGGAGCTGCCATTTCATCGGATGATGGGGCAAATCCGGGAAATAATCCAGCGACTATATTAAATAGATGTCTTGCGGCATCTAAAATATCGGATGGATATGAATTTAATCTTCTTGCATTTTCTATTTTACCAAACGCCATATCCCAACTTGGTTGATGATGCCAAATTTCAGGAGGATTCAATGCTAGAATTTGTGCTCTAAGGGCAACATAATCACTATTTTTTAATAAATCTATCCACTTATTATCCAAAAATAATATTTCTGCACGCCAGTCAGAATCCGTTTTAATGGCAAGTTCTTTAAACACCTGCCATTGATTTAAATAATTCGTTGGCGGGCGAGATACTAGTCCATATTTTCTTTTGATGAGAGTATGTTGCGGATTACTCGAAATTTTAGCTAACATAAACACTGATCTGGCACCTGCAACTAAATCCCAAAAACAAGTTGAAGGGGTATCATCAACATTTTTAGTAAAAGTTTTACTTATTCCAAAAATATCACCAGGTTTAAGCATGATATATGGAGTAATTTTTTCCCCATTTTGAAGATAAAATTCACATTTTTTATTTAAAACTATACCAATTGGATAACTGCTACCGGCAATGTATCCCAATCCATTCTTTAATGGTTGGGGTACTAACGGATCATTGATTAATATAGACGTACCATTACTAAGTGGTAGATATACTCCCTTTTGATCTACTATTTGTGCTCCAAAATGATACGATGCTTTATAAAATGGGTATCTGTGAGTTTCTGGCAGATCTTTTATAGCTTTAACTAATTCTGGCGAAATCTTGGTTAAAATTGGAAGTGCTTCTTCACAACTTAATTCTTCTACATCAAGTAATTGATTGTTGGTAGTTTTTAGCATAATGACTTCTTTGTATAAGATTATAAAACAGCAATACCGAACAAAGCTAGTTCAGCACTCCAATTGATGACTTTGACCGATTATAGCATATGATCTTTATGTATTAGTAACTTTTTACATACCGTATAAGAGGGGTACAGATTAGAAAAATCCTATCGTTAAATTAGCGAAGAATTTTAGCTGATTTTAGGTTAAAAAAACTTCTTCAAAATTTGAGGCAAAAATATTAGGCTAATTGTTGTCCGTGAATAGTAACCGCAATTATATAGTAAAGGAAATGTTACTGTGGTTTATTAAGTACCTAATGGTAGGGTTACTATATACTATCTGTTATTTATTATTTTCTAAATCTATAATCAAGTAACTAATTCTAAGTGGATTTTGCCACTTTTTTGATTTAGGATTTTAATATTTTCCAGTTAATACTTCCATCCCAATGACGTTTAATCATTTCAGCAGCTTTAATCTTCCGCTACTAAGTATAAGTGAACAATACTTAAATTCTAGGAATGCCTAAAAGGTAATATCTCAGATATTGATTATAGACTAGTATTTTGGGGTAAATTTCAGCCAAAAAGTTAAGTATAATAAAAGTAGTAATAAATATAGGGGACAAATCGTATGACGCAGATTTCATTAAAGTCAACCTCATCAAATTCAAATAGAATCATCTCATCATTCAATTCAGCTCCAGTTACTAATAAAACCGATGATGTTAGTGAGGCGGTTAGGTTAAACGATGCCAACCAGCTTAGTTCATCCTATATCGCCCATACTGGTATGCGTAAAAGCTTAGCCGATACACCTAATCCAGAACAAGTTATTAGTGGGATGTTAGCTAGTGGTGAGTATGTGCTTAGCCCTATGGAAACTAATAAATCTGGCTATACACATAGTATATCTAAAGTAGGTTTAGCCGGGGGCAGAAAATTAGCCGATACTATAGCTATGTTAGACAATTGTCTAAAGACTGGGCAGAAGGTTGTGTTTGTATCTTACCGCTGGAGTAAGGAGACTGATCCACAGGTAGATAGACTATGCGAGAGTTTAACTAAGGCGGGGATTATTGTGCTACGTGATAAAGAAAGCTTTGAGGCTGGGGAGCGAATTGATGAATACATGGAGACCATCAAACATCCGGCGGTGGTGCAAACTATTATTTTAGCTGATAATGAAGATGAAAAAGGTTGTTATGTTAAAAGTCGTAATTGTATGAATGAAATGCAATTGGCATTTAGAAATAAGGCTTTGGCTGATGCACATGTAACTCTAGTGCCTTTGAGTGATAAAAGTATTGAAGAGTATACGCTAAAGGCTAATGCTATTATTGAGGATTGGCAGGGGCGTAAGGATCAGTTTATTCAAGATGGTAACTTTATTGAGGCCGGTGTAGCTGATAATGTAATTAATAATACCAAGACTTTTATTCGGCAATTATCTGTCCAGAATAGTAAAACTTTAGCTCAGATAGAACGTTCTGGGTATAAAGACTTGGTAGATAGAATTAATAATACCCCAGTTAGACCAGATAACCGTAACCGTAGTTTGCCCTTTAGATTAGATCCGCATTATATAGCTAACCCTATGGAACATGCGTTGATTGACTGTGTAGCGCCCAACCAGGCTACTTTGCTAGTTGGAGCTAAGCAAAGCGGTAAGACCAGTTTTGTTGAGCAGTCATTACTTAAAATGGGGGCAGACCTATTTGAATTATTTCCTAATGGAGTAATTACTATTGATGCTTTGGGTAAATCTCAGGCTGAGTTATTGCAAACAATCAGTAATGCTAGTGGTACTTTATTTATTGTAGATAACCTAGAGAGTGAACTATCCGCTATCCAAGTTCAAGAGTTACTCTCACCAGCTAATAGTTCACAAGCTAATAGCTTGGCAGCTAATGGCTTACTCTTTACTAGTACTACGGATAGAGTAAGTGGTATACCTAAGCTAGAATTAATCCCATTAACTACAGCACAACAAGTACATTTACTAAAAAGCTATTTGACTACTTATATTCCCAAATATAGCGAAGAGCAATTAGTTCAGATAGCTAAACTGTGTAACACTCCGCTAGAAATTGCTACTTGTGGCAATTACCTGATACGCACCAATATGCCTATGGCATTTTTCTTGCATGAGCTAGGACAAGATAAGGCGCGTATTTTATCTGCAACTGGTGGTCAAATTCAACAAGCCAGAAGTAAAACTACCCAGCAGGTAACAAGCCAGACAAATGAGGCTAAGACTAGTGAATTAATGGCTGCCTTAGATGAGTCATTAAAGAATAAGCAGAAAGTAGTGTTGTTTAGTGATTTTGCTGCCCCCTCCTCAAATACAGATAATGACGAGGTAGTGCATACTGGAGCTAAGGTAGCACAACAATTAAGAGCTGCAGGAATCATGGTAATTCAGGCTAATCATAGTCGAGATACGTATTTACAGATTCTTAATCATAAGGCAGTAGTACAATCAGTAATTGTAGTTGATAAAAATTACTTGTACGATACTTCGTGCATGTTAGCTATGGAGGCTATCTTTAGGAATGAACATTTAACCACTGGACGAGTAACCCTCATCCCAGCTAGTGGTGATTTATATGTTGCCTATCAACGTAATTTAGGCGAATTAGAGCGCTACTGGCAGATGCAGCCACAAGGTGAAATGATTTTAGGCAATATTCCACTGTTCCTACGCGCTATGGGTATGCAAAATAGTCAGATGTTAGCTGGTGTAGAACAAGAGAATAGCAAGACTATAATTGGAGTAATTGAGCAAACTAAACCAGTAGAGACTAAACCCCTACCCTTTACAGCTAATCCGAATTATGTGGGTAGAGTGCGCGAACAAGATTGGATTATGGAAAATCTTGCTCCAGGTAGAGTACTTACCTTAGTTGGTGAAGGTGGCTTGGGTAAATCAGCGCTTACCCGCCAAACTATTGCTAGTATTCCGCAGGATATTGGCATAATGTACCCTGAGGGGGTGTTAATGGTAGACTTTGAGGCTCAAATAAGTGTAGAACAAGCCATGACCCAAATAGTGCGATGTCTTGAGCCTGGTAATGATGGTAAGGATATACCGGGTAGCTATAAACGCGTAGTAGCCAATAGACCAGCTTTAATTCTACTTGATGCAACCGAGAATATTAAAGCTGATGAGTTAAACCAATTATTTTTACCGGCAATGAAGAGCTCTATCATAGTCACCACCAGAAGGAGCAGCGATGCACCGGATGACAGGTATTTATTAAAACTAGCTCATTTATCGAAGTCGGAGCAAGAGACCTTACTGCTTAGCTACGTAGCGCATTATGATGCAACTCAAGAACAAAGGACGTTAAATAGTATCCTGGATATTTTAGGCGGCTTACCGATAGCAATAGAGTTGGCTGGCTCTTATCTAGAAACTAATCCAACACCACTAGCTGAATTCTTAAATTTATTGAAATCCAATCCATCTGCAATTGGTTCCCAGGTTAGTTTCTTAACTGAACAAAATGTTTTGCAGTTAGATAAACTGGCATTAAAAACTGTAGCCCATCATATATTAAAAATATTAACTAGTACGGTTAATCTGGCACTACCATATTCAAGAATCAAAGGCATATTAACTAGGCTACACCCTAATTTAGATGATCATGTTATTTACAATGATGTATTAAGGCACATGTACCAACTAGGATTAATTAAACCTATATATTGTGATAAAAATAGTGCCCCTGGCAACGCTGATACTAGCATGAATAATACTGCTGAGGGTGGGTTTGCCATAGTACATGCTTTAGTGTATAGTTATCTTAAATCTAAATTTGCAATTAATACTAGTGCTTATAGAGACTACCTGGAAATGCCGGATATGATAAAAAAAAGTAGACTTAAACTTAATAATAAATTGAAAATAGATCATCAACTCTATCAAGCAGTGGCTTCCGAATACGAAAGATGGCTTACTGGAGCAAAAGATCAGTGGCTAGAAATTGATGAACAAATGCCACATTTGTTGATAGTGCTGGATTCGATGATAATGTTTAGAGATTTTGATATAATAAATGGTATGATTAACAAATTAGTAACCAAGGTTAGTTATGAACGATATCGTTATTACATATTCAATGCCGGTAGCTATGATGTCAATCTCAAGATTTTACAGCTAAAGCTTGAAATTGGAAATAGAACACGTAATTGGTTGATAGTTGCAGACAGTTATAACAGTATGGGTGAGTTACAACATAAATTTGCTATAAAAGACATGGCTATACAAAATTATAATCTGGCTTTAAAGAATAGGGAGGATGGGCTGGGGAAAGATCATCCTGATGTTGCAACTACACTACATAATATAGCCGATGCTCGTCAAGTTCACGGTGCATATGAAATAGCTCTGGAGTTGTATACCAAAGCACTAGTAATCAGAAAAGCTAAACTGGGGGAAGATCATCCTGATGTTGCAAGTACACTAAATGCCATGGCTAACATATATTATACTCAAGGTAGATATGATCAGGCGCTGGAGCTTTATCAACAAGCATATGTGATTTATAAGTGCAAGCTTGGCGAAAACCACACTGAGTTTGCAAGTACGCTTAATAATACAGCCAGGGTTCTTAATAAGACAGGCAGGCATAATGAGGCGATAAAGTTATATGATCAAGCCTTAAAAATTCAAAAATCTATACTGGGGGCAACAGACCTTCATGTTGCAACAACACTAAATGGTATGGCAGATGTTTTTTATAACCAAGGTATCTATGACAAAGCGTTGGGGTTTCATAACCAAGCATTGGAAATAATAAATGCCAAGCTTGGCCAAGATCATCCGGATATTGGAAATGTTTTCAATAGTATAGCTTTGATTTATAATAAGCAAGGAAAGTATGATGAAGCGATAAAATTATATAAACAAGTGCTAAATATTCAAAAACATGATTATAAGCTAGGTAGAGTGAAGGAGGAATCTGTGACGGATTCCAGTAATTATAGAAGTTTTAGAGAAGCATTGTTGACCAAGAAGGTTGGCAGTCCTTTTACACAAGTAAATGCACTAAATGGTATGGCAGATGTTTTTTACAACCAACATATGTATGATAAAGCGTTGAAGTATTATAGGCAAGCAGAGAGCCTTGTTAACCATGATTTGGCAACTACCGCGAAAGGGATTGCCAATAGCTTATATGCTCAAGGTAAGTATGAAGATACGTTTTCCTACTATTCAATGATGTTGATGTATTATGCAGACACGAAACAGCAAAGATATATTTATCCTGATATTACCACGCTATCCAGGATAAATAGCGTAGTGAGATGGTTTAGAAATACCAAGGGAAATAATTGGGATAATCCTTCTCATCTTATTAGAGAGAGGCTAACTATTCTTCTGGATAAAAGTATGCCAGATGATTGTAAAGAACAAGTAATAATGGCATTGGATAATGGAGACTGGACTAAATTTTGTGTAAATTGAAATTATGGTAGACTAACAATTGTGATAATTAGCGTTAGTTGCGACTTCGCTACCTCGTCGCCCTTCGCCTTCACGTATTGTGTATTTACAGATGCGCTCGGCGAAGCTGAATTAGGGCACTTTGTTAAGAGCTACCATATG
>JAUPUP010000207.1 GCA_030917485.1 Pseudomonadota bacterium | reverse complement strand
GTTGATGGATTTCATCGGTATAATATGGGATCATTAGCCTTAAACAGCCCAACTATCTGTCCATGTACACCGCATGGCGTAATGTATATGTTAGATAGTTTAAATCTAGATTATCGGGGACAGCATGCTGTGATTGTTGGCGCTTCAAATATTGTTGGGCGACCAATGGCATTAGAACTATTAAACCGCGGAGCTACGGTTACCGTATGTAATAGTAAAACCAAAAATTTACCCACGGTTACCCGAACTGCTGATATTTTAGTGATTGCAGTGGGTAAACCAAAACTAGTCACACGCGATTGGGTAAAAGAGGGGAGTATTGTGATTGACGTTGGTATGAATCGTTTAGATAGCGGTAAATTATGTGGAGATGTCGATTTTGACGATGTGGTAGATAAAGCATCTCGAATAACTCCAGTTCCGGGCGGGGTTGGATTAATGACGATTGCAATGCTAATAAAAAACACCATGCATTGTTACTCTCTATATGAAAACTCTCCGGTTTAAAAAATAAAGTAAAAAAGAGGCAAACAAAATGAAAGCAAAATCGGCAGCACTCCATACCTGCATTTATAAAAAACATAAAAATGGTATGGGTGGTGTAGCCATTGAGGAAGATACAGGGCTTAAAATAAATATTCTTGAAACGGTCGAAAAATTTGCACTGGATAATGATGAGGTTCTTGTTGAGGAAGATTTAGAAAAGACTGGAGAAATTTATGGAAAAATACACAGTATTGTTAAACATAATACTCATAATTTGACGGGTGTAATTCAGCCATATAAAGATAAGTTATTGTTAAGGGTAGCGAATCCTAAATTTGGCAATTATTTGGTGATTATAAAATCATATGTAAAAAAAATTGATCGTGAGGCGCTATTTAATTGCATTATTAAAACCTATCCGAATGATCAGCAGCCATACTTTGAAGTTGAGCTAGCGAATGCTATTGGTAAAGTTGGTGAGGATCAGGCGTATATTGCACAATTAATTGAAGAGTCTGGGCTGCCGATTGAATTTTCTAAGGCAGCGCTTGATCAGGCGCGTCAATTACCTGAGTCGATTGAGCATCATGATATAGACAATAGAGTTGATTTGCGCCAGTTGCCTTTCGTGACGATTGATGGTGCAGATGCTAAGGATTTTGATGATGCAGTGTATTGTGAAGTAGAGGATGGGTTATATAAACTATATGTAGCAATTGCGGATGTTGCGCATTATGTAGCTGATGGTTCTGCGTTAGATAAAGATGCTTATTTGCGGAGTACCTCGGTTTATTTTCCGAAGCAAGTAACCCCCATGTTGCCAGAAAAAATATCTAATGGATTGTGCTCCCTAAACCCGCATGTGGATAGGTTAGTCATGTGTTGTCAGATGATGGTAGATTTTGAAGGTAAAATTATTGATTATAAAGTATATAATGGAGTTATACATTCGGCATCCAGGCTTACTTACACTAAGGTTCAGGAATGGATTGAAGAAAACAGCTTGATTCCGCCTGAGCTTATTTCTAGTATTTCCAGTTTATATCTAGTGTTTCAAGCATTACTGCATAGTCGTGAGGTGCGCGGTGCGATAGATTTTGATACCATAGAGCCAATGTTTGTTTTTGATGAGCAGGGTATGGTGCAAGAATTACAGCCCCGGGTGCGGCTTGAAGCGCACAAGCTTATTGAAGAATGTATGCTGGCGGCAAATGTGTGTGTAGCAGACTTTTTAATTAAGAATCATGAAGCGGCATTATTTAGAATTCACGGTAAGCCACCTATAGAAAAATTTGTTGCTTTAAAACAATTTTTAAATTCGATTGCGGTACCGTTTGATGTTAAATATGAGCAGCTTACTCCGCTTGACTACGCAACCTTATTAAGACAGGTGCATGACCATGCCCAATTTCCAGCTATTTCACAGGCTGTGCTGCGGTCAATGCAGCTAGCACTGTATAGTCCAAATAATATTGGGCATTTTGGTTTAAGCTATAGCCGGTATGTGCATTTTACTTCACCAATTCGGCGTTATCCGGACTTATTAGTGCATAGAGTTGCTAAAAGTATAATCGCCCAGCAAAAATATGAGTATAGCCGTGATTTGGCAGAAATGGGTAATCAAACTTCATTTGCTGAGCGCAGAGCTGAGGATTTAGAACGTAAAATAAGCTCATTTTATAAATGCCAGTATGCCAAAACTCATATTGGTAAAGAATATCATGGAATTATCACCAGTGTGGTGAATTTTGGTGTATTTGTTTATATACCAGATTTAATGCTCGATGGATTAGTCCATGTAACTGAGCTTGGGCGTGATTATTTTGTATTTGATGATAAAAAACAACTTTTGGTTGGCAGAAAAAGCGGGATCAAGTTCTATGCTGGGCAGGAACTAAAAATTGAGATTGCCGGAGTGGATATGACTAAATTGTTTATTGATTTTAAATTAGTTGTGGAATAGTTTTAGCGCTATAATGGGCTTGTAGTCAATAGTAAGATATAATCAATGATAGAATGTTCAATAACAGGATGTAATCGGTAGTAGGCTATAATTAACCATTGTTGTAGGGGGCTGGGTATGAACAAAATTGTAAATGGTGCGGATATTGCGGTTAGAGATATATTTGACGGCGCTGTAATTGCATTAGGCGGGTTTGGCTTATGCGGAATTCCTGAGAATGGTATTGCTGCCTTAGTTCACCTTGGAGTTAAAAACTTAACCTGTATTTCTAATAACGCAGGAGTTGATGATTTTGGTTTGGGCTTGCTTTTACAAAAACGCCAGATAAAAAAAATGATTTCAAGTTATGTTGGCGAAAATAAATTATTTGAGCAATTAGTCCTCTCTGGTGAACTGGAATTAGAGATTACTCCGCAAGGAACTTTAGCAGAAAAACTCAGAGCAGGCGGTGCTGGAATTCCGGCGTTTTTTACGCCAACTGGAGCTGGTACTATTATTGCAGAGGGCAAAGAAGTGCGCGAGTATAATGGCAAGCCGCATATTTTAGAAAATTCCCTTACTGCCGATTTTGCTTTGGTAAAAGCCTGGAAGGGCGACGCCATGGGTAATTTAGTGTTTCGCAAAACAGCACGCAATTTTAATCCGATTGCAGCAACTGCGGGCAGAATAACCATTGCTGAGGTTGAGGAATTAGTGCCGGTGGGAGAGCTTGATCCGGATCTGATACACACGCCAGGAATTTATGTGCATAGAATATTTCAGGGGGAACATTACGAGAAACGCATTGAAAAACGTACCGTTAGAGTGAGAGGGGAATAATATCATGACTTTAACTCGCGAACAAATGGCTCAAAGAATTGCCCATGAAATTAAAGATGGTTTTTATGTTAATTTAGGAATTGGTATACCAACTCTGGTCGCCAATTACATCCCAGATGATATTCATGTGGTATTGCAAAGTGAAAACGGCTTGCTTGGAATAGGACCATTTCCATATGAAGATGAGGTTGACCCCGACTTAATTAATGCGGGGAAAGAAACTATTACCACTATACCTGGCTCGGCATTTTTTTCTGCTGCTGATTCATTTGCTATGATTAGGGGCGGCAAGGTTGATTTGACGATATTGGGTGCGATGGAAGTTGCAGAAAATGGTGATATTGCTAATTGGATGATTCCCGGTAAAATGCTCAAAGGGATGGGCGGAGCAATGGATTTAGTTGCTGGCGCTAAGCGGGTTATTGTGGTAATGCAGCATGTTGCTAAAGATGGCTCAAGTAAAATCTTACCTAAATGTGATTTACCGCTAACTGGTACTCAAGTGGTGGATATGATTGTTACTGAATTAGCCGTTATAAGGGTTACTGATAAAGGGTTAGTGCTGTTAGAGCGCGCACCAGGGGTTAGTGTGGATGAGATTGTAGCAGCAACTGCTGCTAAATTAACTGTTCCGGATAACGTTCCAGAAATGCATCTGTGAATGATTAATTTCAGCTATACCGGTATATACAGTATAGCTGACCGCCTCACTGTCCTAAATGACGATGGACGAAGTTAATATTCCTGAATTTGATTTAAAACTATTAGAATTAAAATCTATTGTTATTTATTAAATACTCTACATGGTTAAATAGATTGGATAATAGATGAATTTAGAACAAATACAGATCATGGTCTCAAATGGTGAATCGGATACAACTGAATTTAAAAAATCTACTGCACAGCTAAAATCTGCATGTGAAACTGGAATGCAAGCCAAAATCCGGACACGCAGTTTAAGACATTGGTACTCCTATAAAGTTATTTTTACCAATTTTTCTAAGATCCCTTTTTTTGCAGTTTAATATTAAGTTAAAGATAGCATTTTAGCATAAATAATCTATTGTAGCTATATTGTAGCTTTTAATATATGATATAACCATGGAGATACCATTGTAAAAGTTATTTAACATTAAGCAAAGGTGATGCCCCCATTCACACTAGTTATAAAATAGCTAACAATATAAAACTCTCGCAGAATAAAATATTGGCTCTTTTACTTTTTAAGTGGGTAAAAGCTCGTATAATTTAAAAAACTAAGAATGTATTTAAATTATAACCAATTGACATTCTTAAGTAAATTATTTTAGTCGTTAATAGAAGCATCTAAAATAGTACTGCATACGTATCAGATAGTTATTAATTTACCCACTCATTTGGCAAAAGAGCCAAAATATTGTTGGCCATAACAAAATAATGCCCCATTTATTATTTATGAATTTTTAGATAGTGATCAAATATGGAAGTTTGTGAGCATAATAAAAAATGAAGATCGACATTAGCAATAAACAAGTATTTATTGTAAAGAAGGAAAACCCTGCCACGTCACTAGAGAAGGCTATATAATTCCTAACGGCAAAGTCATGCAGGCAGGACACATGCAACTATATGGAGTTAAAACTCTTGTATTCAGATATAATTTTAACATATTAGTATACCATTGTAAAGGTTATTTTTATGGAAATGACTAAATATGAAATACTATTTAGCAAGGAAAGATTAAATAGCTTTAATAATTTTGATGATTATTTAAGTAACATATCTTATTCACAAACACATTATGCCAGATTACATTTAATTGAAGTTTCCCTAAGAAATAAAATTAATAATGTATTAATTAATAAATTTGGTAATGATTGGCTGCTTAATATATACT
>JAUPUP010000206.1 GCA_030917485.1 Pseudomonadota bacterium | reverse complement strand
TTAATGAGGAAACTATTGATAATCTAATAAAAACTTATTGCTATATTTTAGAGCAGTTGTCACAGTTAGAAGTAAATAGTCAGCAGTGTATAAAAGATTTAACTTATTTAACTACCCAAGACTATCAAAAAATAATTATCCAATGGAATGAAACAGATAAACATAAAAGGTATATATTAGATAAAAATTTAATACCGCTACCTTTAGGTGCAATAGGTGAATTATATATTGATGTGGACGGATTAGCCACAGGCTATCTAAATAAGTCGGAACTCAATGTTGAGAGAGTGATTGATAATCCATTCCAAAGTGAAACTGAGAGAAAATCTGGTCTAAACAGAAGGTTGTATAGAACCGGAGAATTAGCAAGATATTTACCAGATAAAAATATTGAATATTTGGGACGCACTGATCTTCGGGTAAAGTTACATGGATTTAGAATTGACTTGGGAGAAATAGAGAGTGTATTAACTACTTATCCTGGCGTAAGTCAGGCAGTAGTTTTAGCTAAAGAATTTAATTTAAAGTTTGGCCAGGCTGAGAATATTTTATTAGTAGGGCAAAAATCCGACAAGTGCTTGATTGGCTATTATGCAGCCGAAAATGAGCTTGAAGAGGGCAAATTATTGGAGTATTTAGCAGCCAAAATTCCGCAGTATATGGTTCCAGCACGGATAATATATCTAAAGAGTCCACCGTTAGCATTAAATGGTAATCTAGATAGAGATGTACTGCAGCATATAGAGGTAACTATTGGAGATAGAGGCAAGTATACTGCTCCTAGAACTGTTGTTGAACAGGAAATGTGCCAAGTATATGCGGAGGTGTTAGGATTAAGACCGGAGCAAATTGGAATATATGATGATTTCTTCAAGCTCGGAGGAGACAGTATCAGCAGTATTCGATTGATAGGTAAACTCCGGCAGCGGTTAGATTTAAATATAAGTATAAAAGATGTGTTTAATTATAGAAGCGTACACGGTCTGTACGATAATTTTATTCTTAAGTCTATACCTGAAGGAGTAAGTTATCAAATTGACTTAAATGAAACTGATATATTAACTGGGTCGACGAACTTATTGCCGATTCAAAAATGGTTTTTTAACAACATTAGCTGGGGTTTAATTAAGAATTATAATCATTGGAATCAGTCGTTTTTAGTTAAAGTAGAAAGCTTGGATGTAGATGTACTGCGGCTAAGTTTAAAGAAACTAATAGAGTATCATGATGGGCTTAGGGTTATTTTTTCTTCGCCTGCTAATGATATATCTACTTTAAGGTTGAAGAAGCAAAATGAGGAATATTGTTTATTTAATCCATATCAGGAAATGCCAGTTGGGTATTATGATAATGTTGATGATAATCACCCAATTACTTTGAATGTGTTTGATTTAAAAAATTTAAACTGTTTAGATGGTGTAGAAATTACTTATAAGTTAGGGCAGGTTTTTACCCAATGGCAAAGCAATTTTAATTTAACTGATGGTAGTCCATTGTATAGTTTTGGTTATGTAACCGGATATCCCGATGGAAGCAGTCGGTTATATTGTGCTTTCCATCATTTGATTATTGATACAGTTAGCTGGCGGATTTTAGTTGATGATTTATCAATTATATATACAAAATTATTAAAAGTATTAAAAATAAAAGGCTCAACCTGGTTGACTGGCGGAGCTGTCAGATCTGATGTTTATGAATTGGCTAATAGTTTTGCTAATATAGATGTTTATAGTTTACTTGGGAAGAAAGGGGCAAGTTACCGACAATGGACTAAAGCTATTGCTATCTATGGGGATACACATAATGAGGAGCATGCTTTTTGGGAAAACTTACTTACTGAAATTAAACACTCATCTTTCAGTTTAGGTGATTTTGTTGAAGAGAAAAATGTTTATAATTTGACTGATTTTGATCTTAACTGTGAGTTAACTAAAAATTTGTTAACCACTGCTAACCAGGCATATAAAACCCAAATTAATGATTTATTATTGAGCGCATTTAGTTTGGCACTAACTGAATTAACAGGAAGTATGGTTAGTTACATAACCCTGGAGGGGCACGGACGTGAAGAAATTGGCTATCCCATAGACATAACCAGAACTAGTGGCTGGTTTACTACTATGTATCCAGTTCGGTTGCAATGCAATACCAATGATTTGCAAAATACCATTATTAGTATAAAAGAAGCTTTGCGAGCAATTCCTAATAAAGGAATAGGGTATGGAGCAGTATATGGGTATACTCAAGATTTGCCCAAAATTAGTTTTAACTATTTGGGTCAGTTTGATAAAATTGACAATAGTATGCAATGGTCTATTGTAAATGAATTTAGCGGTAATTCAATATCTGATGAAAATATTGATGCTAATATTTTGAGCTTAAATGGTTTAGTAGTTAATGGAAATTTAAGTTTTAAGTTATCAGGCAGATTAGGTAGAGTAAAGCTTAATCGGTTAAGTGAATCGTTTAAAACTAATTTAATTCGTGTAATAAATCATACTTGTGGGCTAACTCGACAATATTTGACAGCTAGTGACATAAACAATGTAATAAGCAACGATTATCTGTCTGATATTCAGAAGATAAGGGAGATAAATAACGTTTATTATGCCAATACTCTTCAACAGGGATTTATATACCATGCTTTAAGTCAAGAACACAAAGATTATGCATATAAAATACAATTGTGCTTTTGCTATAAAAGTCAGTTAAATGTGGAATTTTTAAAGCGAGCTTGGGAAGCTGCTCAAGCCAAATATCCTGCTCTAAGGCTGAGATTTGCCTGGCAGCAACAATTAGTTCAAATTGTGGACAAAAATGCACAACTTGATTGGCGGTATTTTAATTTAGTTGGGCAAGATTATGAAAGTCAACAATATAGAATTAATAAAATTGCTGTAGAGGATAGATATGAACCATATAATCTATCTGAGGGTAATTTATTTAGGATATATTTAATTCAACAGTCTGAGTTCGAATATTATTGCATTTTGAGTAGCCATCATGCCATTATTGATGGTTGGAGCAATACAGTATTATTAAATTTTGTTCATGATACATATCTAAATTTAATAGATGGGCGACAATTAATTGTGGTAGAAGATGTCGCTTATTTAAAATCTCAACACTATCTTCAACAATCTATTGAAGGGGTAAGTATATTTTGGGCTGATTATGTTAACCGAATTGAAAAATATCCTGATTTAAGCAGTTTGCTAAAATTGAATAAACGTAATATTAAATTAGCTGAATACAGGCATATCTTAGAGTTTCATCAAGAGCAATTAACTATTAGCGGGTTAAAGTATAATGCTTTAAAAGATTTTACTTGGCGACATGGATTAACCATGAATGTAATCTTACAATATGCTTGGCATAAGGTATTGAGCGTTTATGGAAATACCTTAACTACAATATCGGGGATAATAGTTTCAGGAAGAGATTTACCTATAAATGGGATAGAAGATTCTGTGGGTTTATTCATAAAAACTTTACCCTTGATAATTATTCATGAACCGCACCAAGCTATTTTACAGATGCTAAATACTGTTCAAGCAGAGATAAGTAATATAAATGCTCATAAAAATGTAAATTTAGCTCAGCTACAATACCAGGGTCAACGTATATTTGACAGTTTATTTATATTTGAGAACTATCCAATAAAAAATTCTTTTGATAAATTGAATATTGAATTTAAAGAGGCGATAGAAAAATTAGATTATCCTTTAGTATTAATGGCTTATGAGCAAAATAACAAAGTAACAATAAAAATAAAATATGCGGCTGAGTTATTTGAAAAAAGTATGATACAACGTATCTTGGTAGTAATGCAAGTCATATTCGATCAAACATTGGGGACTTTAAATGATGTAAATTCGTGCCAATTAGATGAGAGTATATCTAATTTGAGACTTATAACAGACGAAGATTATCAGAAGTTAGTTATTAATTGGAACGAAACAGATGAAGATTATGAATTGAATAAAACGATACACGGGT